>NYZG01000009.1 GCA_002687025.1 Candidatus Poribacteria bacterium | reverse complement strand
CAGGTACGAACTGACCAGGGTCGTCAGTTGCCTCAGAATGCCTATGGCGATGAACGCGACCGCCGCCACGAGGAGAATGCGCGCCCCGCCGCCGGGCGCCCCGACGTCTACGAAGTGGCGCAACACTGGCGGGGGCTCGACGACCTGGTCGGGCGTCGTCGTGTCTGTGTCGCCCGGTATCGCCGTGTCGATGAAGAACCGGACGAGTTGAGGACTGACGAGCTGGAGGCCGATCCCTGAGAACATGAAAACGGCCAGGAGCAGTACGCGTGGCGTGTGAGGACGCAACTGCTGCCGAAGGAGGGTAGCGTAGTGGGAAAACGGTACTCTGGTCTCGGTGTCCGCTGTCGGCGGGTCTGTAGCCAATAGGCCTCCGGGTGGGTGACGGGGGAAGGCGATGCACCGACTATGCGCGACGCCGAGACGACGTGTCAAGCCGCGACACCGACAAAGGTAGGACGACGGCGCGCCGCTCAGGGCGTGTGTGCACGCGGAGGGGTGACCAGCCTAGCCGGCGGCCGGACAGGCGCCCCGAGTAGCGCGCGCTCGACAGACGGTCGCGATCGCGACCCTACGCGGCGTAGCGGCCGTAACGCTGTATCGCCGACATTATCAGCCGCATGCCCGTGAGCCGCGAGCCGTTGTTGATGCTGCCCGCAGTGGCGAACACAACACCGCGCTTCTCGCGCGCCATCTCGAAGTCGCGTAGGAATTCCGCGACGATGCCCACCTCGTCGTTGCGGCTGTACGTGAACGGGGCCAGGACGCCCTGGATGACCGCCGTCGGCATGTGCTCGCGGATGTGGTCGATGAATACGTTGGGCCCGAAGTTCACGCCCGTCATGTTCTCGCGGGCCAGTATCGGGACCAGGTGCCCCATGTCGGAATCGCTGTGCTGGTAGCGGCTGTCTGGCGGATCAGGGCTACACACGTCCCACATGCCCCTCACGATTGGGTAGCCGAAGAACTCGTACATCTCGGCATTGAGGAGGGCGCAGTTGTCGTCGGCGAAGCTGAAGCCGCGCGGCGCGGTCTCGGGCGTGTGTCCGGCCTCCTTGTCCTGAATGCGGACCTTGCCGAGCATGGCGCGGAGGATCGTGTCGCGTAGGCGCGCCGCGAGGTCCGGCTCGTCCGCGATCAGGTATATCAACTCCTGCGCGCCGATCATCGACGTGGCGAACGTCACCGGGCCGCGCTGGCCGCGATACACGGGAGGCCGGGCGCCTTCGGCCATCAGGCGGTCGCGCGCTTCGTCCCATCCGTCGGGGAGCAGGAACGAGCGCAGGTCGCTCAGTCTGTCGTCAACGCGGTCGAGGAGCGACCGTATCTCCTCCGGGCCGTCCGCCGACGTGTGCAGCCACCAGCTCTGGCTGACGGAATCCCACCGGTTCTCCATCTCGAAGATGTCGTGGAGCTGCTTGATCCCCGGGAAGCCGGGACGAGACGCGCCGGGCACGCGTTCATCGAGAAGGCGCCGGCCGACGATCCGCTCGGACTTGTCGTTGTAGGCGCGTCCCACCTCGGCGCGCCACTCGGCGTCCCTCTGGTAGCGTTCCCACTGCTGGGGGATGTCGAGTTCCTCGAAGACGCACTCCCAGTTGCAGATGGCCCCCAGCGGCATCTGGGGGATGTCGGCGCCGAATGGGTCCGCCCTGGCGATCTGCTGANCCTGCCAGAATCGGTCGATGTCGACCGGGGCAAGGCCGTCGCTGGCGTGGGTCTCGGCCACGAGACTCTCAGCGGTCGCGATGTGTTGGGCCGTCACGTTGACGCTCAAGACTCCTCCTCCTCCGAAGCTGTGGTCGGCGCGCAGGCCGCGCGCGTCCTGGCAAGTATAGCCACCGAGCGTGAGATGGTTAGCCCATCGTGAGCGCAGGGGGGCGCATGTTGCGGCGCCTCGCGATGCTCCGCCTGCCTCGGACTCGGGCCGTTGTATTTGCGCATGCACTTCGCTGACGCCATACTGCTTTCGTTGAGACCCGACGGCGCGGGCGATGCTACCGGCGGACGGAGGACAGACGGATGGCCGGCAGAACGAGCCGGGCGGCGACTCTCGGCGCGGCGATGATGGCGAGCTGCATCCTCGCGTGGGCGGGCGGGTCGACGACNGTGCACAGGATCGAGAGTGCGGCTGTCGCGGGAAACATGATGGGCCTCACGAACCTGCGTCCGCTATCCGTGTACACGCCAGAGGGGTATGAAGACACGCGCCGCCTGTACCCGGTGATCTACTGGATACCCGGGTGGAAGACGCCCGCCAGCCGCGAATACGTGGGCCCCATGGACGCCGCCATCGACAAAGGGTGGGTACCGCCGGTCATCGTCGTGTCCGTGGACGTGCGCGAAGGCGTCCTGATGCTGAATTCGCCCGTCTTCGGGAACTGGGCCGACTTCCTCATCGACGAGGTGGTCCCGTTCATCGACGGCGAGTACCGTACGATCGCGTCGGCCAAGGGCCGCGCGCTGATGGGGCACTCGACCGGCGGGTACGCCGCGATGCTGTTGCCGCTGCTCCATCCAGGCGTATGGTCGGCCGTGGGTCTGAACGACGCGTCGGTGTGGGGCGCGTGCGACACGGCTTGGGAGCCGAAGGTCATCGACGAATTCAGCGAATACCCTTATCTCACAGGGCCGGAGCAGGCGTGGACGCAGGTCGCGATTGCGACGGCCCCTAACATGGCTTCCCCCCGGTTCTTCGACCATCCCACGCGGGACGGCTACGACCAGGCCGTGCAGGCGGCGTGGCGGTCTCGATGCCTGCAGAGCGCGGGGATGCTGCGCGACCGACGGCCCGCCCTGGCGCAGATCGCCGTGGTGGGTCTGACGCTGCCGAAGAACGGCGGCAACACGAACCGCGGGCACAACCTGAACATGGTGAAGGCGATGCTGCGTGTGGGGGTCGTGCCTCAGGTGCTCAACGTCCGCGGCACGCATGGAAGCCATCGGCAGGAACGGTTCGTGTTCCTCGCGGGGCTCGTGACGTCGGTGATGTCCGGGCCGGCGTTCGACACGGCGGACTCGCGGGCCTCGACGTGGGCGAGCCTAAAGGGGGCCGCTCAGCCCGACGCGGCGGCAAACGGCGCCGCTAGATGAAGATCTTGTACGTGCTGATGCGTAGCGCCGGGCCGATGATCGCCCAGACGCTGCCGAAGAAGTAGTCGCCCAGGATCAGGCCCAGGAAAAACGGGATGGCGCGGTTGTGTAGCCGCACGCCGCCATGCCGCAGGATCGCCAGCTTCAGCGCCCAGCCCGCGAAGACGACGAACCAGAAGTACTCCATGGCGAAACTCACCGCCAACGCGTAACCTGCCGGGTGGAACGGCCACCACAGGAAGCGCGCGCGCATCGCCGTCATCAGCAGGACGAGTATGCCGCCGGCGCCGGCGAACATGATGTGTGGCAAGCTCGGAGGCGTCGGCGTGACGAACCAGCGCTGCAAGCGCGTGAACGACTCCCTGCCGACCCAGTCCTTGAACCCACCGAGCGACTCCGCGCCATTCACATAGGCGATGTGGAGGTTCGCCCAGAACGTCGCGACGATGCTCACCGCGATGGCGACCAGTAGCGCGCCCAGGATGCCTCGGTTCCTGATGCCGGCGCCCTCCGCCATCTTGAACGCCTCCAACTGGTTCGGCATCGGATGGTTCCGGTAGCCCCGGTTGAACCAGTAGAACATCGCCAGCATGGTCTGGCTTCGCGGCGGATAGGCGCGCGAGCCGAGGGCGGAGATCATCATGTCGTGCGGATTGACGAAGTAGATCTCGTGCGGGGAGCCGAATTCCGCGCGAACGCGGGTGATCGCAAACGACAGCGCGAAGTAGATGCCAAAGAATACGACGGAGACCCACGCGGCCATACCCGCGGCGGACTTGAACGCGAGCACCGCGACGCCGCCTCCCGCCAGGCCCAGCCACGCCCATCGGTACGGCAGGGGTTCGTTCGTGTCGTCGACGAGCCCGGGGCGGATCGCTGCTGTGAAGGCCGACCGTATCTGCCTCCGACTGCTCCAGACGGCGATGCCACACAGCGTGAGCCACGCGCCCCATCCCTGCTGCCCGAAATATGGGAACGCCGGAAGTGACCTGAATCCCGCCGCCGCGCCCGCTACTTGCTCTAACCGACGGATGACGTAGAAGAACCAACAGGAGAAGGACAGATCGAGCGGCATGAAGAACGATAGGCCGATCATGAACGGGTAGCCGGAAACCGTCATGCCGGCGAGCGCGTTCCACGGCTTCGCGGTGAACTGCGAACCGACGTTCACCTGCTTGATGTACTTGATGTAGGGCACCTGGGGAAACACGTGGTGCAGACCGTTCAGGACCGTGATGAACGCCGCCACGCTAAACCCCAGCCACAAGGCGCGCTGACGCAGCAACGGGGCGCCGCCGCCCTCGGCCAGCCGCATCGGCAACTGGATGTTGGGATAGGCGAGCTTCTCGTGCTCGGTCCAGCGCTTGCGAACGATGGTGTTGATGCAGAGCATCATGAACATCAGCACCAACACGAACGCGCCCCAGAACGCGAGCGGCACGAGCCACGGGCGGAAGTTCTCCGGCGCGTAGATGGTGGACTCGCCCTCGTAGAAGCCGGCGAGCGCCTTCGGCTCGCTGACGGTGAGCCAGTCAGGTATGTAGTGCCAGAAGAGCTCGGCCCACTCGTTCTCGGCAGTGGCGTTCCACTTCGCGTGTACGATGGCTCCGAACATGTTCTGGAACATGTCATGGCCGGAAAACGTCACGGAGACGGCATTCATGAAGTAGATGACGAGCAACTCAGACGAGCTGAGGGCGTGACCGGAGGCGTACCGCTGGGCGGCCAAGTTCAGTAGCGTGAGAAGGAACAGGAAGAACACCGGCTGCACGAACAGGGGTAGGCAGGAGCCGTCGAGTGAGTAGTAACGCGTCTCGACAAGCGTGACCCAGTATACGCAGATTGGGATCAGCAAGGCGCCGATGACGACCGAGCGAAGCGTAACGTGGGAGGCGGAACCGCGGCGGGCGTTGTCCTTCATAGCTCGTGGGTAATTAAAGCGGACCCCGCCTCGGAAGGCAAGGGCGTGACCTGCCTGGAAGCGGGGCCCCTCGACTCCAGGTCGAGATGGCCGCCGGGACTGTGCGAACATGAGCGGCGGCGCCCACGATAGAGGCGCGACAGCAACTCGCCGCGACGACGGCGTCGCTCCATCGGCGGACAGCCGTACGCGCGAGGTCGCGGATCCCAGGCGGGAAGGCAGGAGTTCGGAGTGGCGCCTTCGCCGCGCGACGGCCAGGCTGCTAGCTACCGAGACGCCCACACGGGCCGAACGGTCGTGCGCTGCGGCCTTGCACACACCGCGATGGGCGGGCAGTTTATTCGCAGGCAACAGGAATTAGCCCGGTGGTAACGCCGTCATAACATCTCCCCGGTAAGCTCTGTGACGGATACGAGGCTCTGTGTGTTCCCGTCGCTCTCCGCGGAGGACCGTCATGCCCACACACCGACGCTACGGTTTCGCTGTGGTCGTCGTGGTGTTGTCGTGCATGGCGACGCTGTTGCCCGCACAGTCAGACGACGCCTGGGACGATGTCGCACGGGTGGGCGACGGCGCCGTCGTGTGGGAATCGAACCGCACGGGCCGATGGAGGATATGGGGGCGGGACCTCGACGGCTCCGATCTGCGGCAGATCACACCCGACGAGCCAGGACGCGACCACTACTGTCCGCACATCTCCCCCGACGGCGCCCGCCTGCTGTACCTGAGCTATCCGAGGAACCGCAACGGCTACCAGGACCATCGCGGCTCCCACAAGGCCCCGCTCCATCTGCTGGACCTGCGGACCGGCGCGGACACTGTCTTGGCGCAGGACGCCCGCGCGTACTTCGAGGATCGAGCCGCCGTCTGGGTGGACGCCGGCCGCTTCATCTTCATCGGGGGCGACGGGAAGACGTACGAGCATGACCTGGCGACCGGCGCACGTACGCCACTCACCGACGCCCGGCACGACGAGTACGGCTGGCTGATGAACGCCACCAAGACGCACGCTACCGCCGGGTGGCCGGAGTTCTCTCCGTTCGACGCCAGCAGCAAGACCATCGCGCATCGACAGAGGCAGGGCGGATGCCAGCCGTACTTCACACACGATGGCGTGTGGGGCTACTGGATGGGCGGCGGCGGCGGGCCGGTGCAGCGGATAAACCTCGAGACGCGCGAAACCAGCACGATCCTGCGCAAGAACGACCAGAGCCTGCCGAATGACCGCAGCTACATCTACTTCCCGATGTCGTCCTACGGCGGCGAGCTATTCGCCTTTGGCGCCTCGCCCAACCAGCACGACCACCACACGGCCGACTACGACATCTTCGTCGCGCGAACGGACCCGAGAACGCTCGAGATCATCGGCAAGCCGGCGCGCTACAGCTTCGACGGCGGCACGGACAGGTTCCCGGACGTGTTCGTGCGTCAGCTCGAGCTCGGCAGGAGTGAAGGCGAGGCGCCATACACCGTGCGGTTCGATCCTGGCGACGACGAACGCCGCGAATGGACCTCCGGCGACGGACGAACACGCGATGGCGAGACGTTCGAGCACACATACGACGACGCAGGCGTGTACCGCGTCGAGGCGCGGAACGGCGACCAGTCCCTGCGCGGGGAAGTGGCCGTGACGCCGAGAAGGCGGCCGACGCCGACCTCGGTCTACGTGCGAGGCGACAACGAGATCGTAGTCACGTTTGACGAGCCGGTCCAGGAACGCGAGGGCAAGGCGCGACTCGACTCCGGCCTGAAGATCCGCCAGTGGCGCTGGGAGGAGGATGGTCGCCGCGTCGTCCTCGCGGCCGAGCGAGCGATAGAGGGCGAGGACCGCCTTAAGCTGGAGGATGTCCGGGACCGCGCGCAGAAGCCGAACAAGATGGAGAAGACGTACCTTCGCATCCATCCTCCGACGTGGCCGTCGGATCGCACGAGCCTCGTCGTCGGGTGGCGCGCGGGCGAGGCGTCGGCCGCGGGCGCGGGCGCTGGAGGAGACGGCTGGCAGTCGTACGGCATGGACGCCCGTGGCGCCGCGCGGAAGAACTGGGAGGGCGTGCTGCGACTCGCGGGAGGCTCGTACGCGATCGATGGCGCCGACGACGCGCTCCTGGCGGCTTGCAGAGACTCAGGCGCGTTGACTGTCGAGGCGGTGTTGCGCGCCGATACGCTCACGCAGGGCGGCCCTGCTCGCATCGTCTCGTTTTCGTCCAGTGCGTACTCGCGGAACTTCACGCTGGGTCAGGAGCGGAACGCGCTTGTCCTCCGGCTGCGGACGCCGAACACCGGCGAGAACGGCACGCCTCCAGAAACGCGCCTGTGCGGCGTCGACGGCGGATCGACGATGCACGTCGTGGCGAGTTACGCCGCCGGCCGGCTCGTGTGCTACCTGAACGGTGAGAAGGTCTCCGAGACGGATGCCGTCCGTGGTGATCTGTCCAACTGGGCGCCGCATCGCCTCGTCCTTGGCGACGAATGGGACGGCGGCCGGGACTGGGCCGGCGAACTGGAAGGGGTCGCGATATACAGCCGCGCCATGGACGCCACCGAGGCCATGCGGAACTACCACGACTTCCGGCAGCTCCGGGACAAGCGACGCGCGGAACTGCCCGTCGTGTGGCCGTCGGATCGGAGCGGCGCCGTCTTCGTACGCGGAACATCCCGGTCGGACAACCTCGTGTCGGCTGGAGGCGTGGAGCGCGCGTACGACGCCCATCCCCGAGGCATGGCGCGCCTCGACCGGAACTTCGCCATGTCGGTCGCCAGCGGGGCGTTCGTGGCGCCAGACGTCGACGATGCTCTGCTCCGTGACCTACGCGCGGCAAACCGGCTTACGGTCGAGGCGGTCGTACGCCCGGACAGCCTGGACCAGACAGGCCCCGCGCGCATCGTGAGCTTTTCGACCGACAGCGGCTCCCGCAACTTCACGCTGGGGCAGGATGGCGACACGCTGGTCTTCCGGCTGAGAACTCCAGCCACCGGCGCCAACGGCGCGAACCCCGAGACCGCGCTCTGCAAGATTGCGGCCGGGCGATACACGCACGTTGTTGTAACCTATTCGCCGGGCCGGCTCGTGTGCTATAGGGACGGGGTCAAAGCGCTTGACACCGATCGGATAAAGGGAGACCTCGCCAATTGGGAACGCCACCACCTCATATTCGGCGACGAATGGCGCGATAGCCGCGACTGGCGGGGCGCCATTGAGGGCGTCGCAATCTATCGTCGCGTCCTTGACGCCGCCGAAGCCCGGGCCAACTACGAGGCGTACCGCCGTGTGCTGGAAAGCCGGGACGCGGTACCTGAGCTCGACGCGCGCGCCAAGTTGCTGACGCGCTCCGACGTGCCCAGCCTGTCGGAGATACAGCCGTATCGCGAGGCGCTCGTCGTCTACGAATACGACGTCGAGAATGTCATGAGCGGGCAGGACGTTGCGGGGCGCATACGTGTCGCGCACTGGGCGATACTCGACGGCGAGACGCTGGCGGTCGCGCGGTGGGACGAGGGGCAAAGCCTTCGGCTGCATCTCGAGCCATTCGCGAACAACCCGCAGTTGGAGACGTTCTACATGTCGGACACACTGGAACCCGACTTCGACGTCCCTCTCTACTACGCGGTGACCCCATGACGTGGAAGCGGCATTTCGACGGCGCGCGTACACGAGCTCTGGCGCGGACGGTTGCGGCCGTCGGCCTCGCGGCGTGGTTCGTCCCCGTGGCCGCGATCGGAGCCGGGCGAGCGCCGCGGACAATGTACGCGCGCGCAGTGGCCGCGGCCCGTCCGCCTGGCCACGAATGGCACAGCGACACGCAGCACGAGGCCGTACACCATCTGACCGCGACTTACGATCGGCGCGCGTCGTCGGTATTGGTCCGGTGCGTGGACACGCCGACACGCGCAAACCTGGACTTCGCGGCCTGGGACAGGAACGCCATGCGAGCCCAGGCTCGCACGCAGCGCCCGACCCGGCCGAGCGCGCCTACGACCCGACCCGACCTCACCTTCGGCGGGGCTCTGGCGCCCGGCAGCGTGACCGACGATCTGTCCGACACGCCTCTGACCGCTGACGAGCGCGCCCGCCCCATGAGCTGGCGCCCGGCGATGCAATACCTCGCGGACTGGGACTATGCCGAGGGGTCAGCCTTCGCGGAGCCTGGATGGCTCATCGAAGACGAGAGATGGAACGACGACGGCTCCGTGACATGCCAGGAGATCACGCGGCTGTTCCTGAGAAGCGGCTCGGACGGCGGCGTTGAGGCGTGGGTCGAGGTGGAATTCAAGCCGTGGGCGCCGCTCCTCGATGGCGTGACCGACGGCGATGGCGATGGATTCCCGGAGCTGTTCGGCCGACTCGACGCCCGCTCCATGCGTGAGCCCGCGGCGCGTCGACTGCGCGACGACTACGCCGGACGAGCGCTGAGCGCGCACGACATACGCTCGTGGGAACGCGACCTGGTCGAGGAGTGGTACGGCCCGTACTACGCGTCGGCGATGGATGCGTCCGCGCGCGAAGTAGTGCCCAATGTCGACTCCGACCCGGACGTCCGCGCGGAATTGGGCCACGTGGTGCTTAGCAGTCCGGCAGTCGCCATACGCGCGGAGCCCCGCGGGAAGGCCATGTACACTTTCCTTGTCATCGGCTGTTCGCGGCCCTGACGCGAGATGGTCTTCAGCTCGCACCTCTTCGTCTACTACTTCCTGCCAATCACGCTCGCGATCTACTACATCCTCCCCCGCCGCGCGAAGCACGGCGCCCTCACGCTGCTGAGCTACGTTTTCTACGGCTGGGCGAACCCGTACTTCGTGCTGCTGATGTTCGGGTCGACGGTGGTGGATTATGTGTGCGGCCTCGCCATCGTCGGGCGCTTGGGCCGCGGCAAGGGACGCATCCGCACGCTGCCCAAGGACGGCGCCAGAAGCCGCGGCCAGAAGGTGGCCCTGGCCATCTCGATATGCTCGAACCTGTCGCTCCTGGCGTTCTTCAAGTACTTCAACTTCGCGGCGGGGAACTACAACGCCATCGTGAGCGCGCTGGGGCTCGCCGACATGCAGTGGGAAGGTGTGTTCCGGGTCACGTTGCCGTTGGGCATCAGCTTCTACACCTTCCAATCGATGAGCTACTCGATTGACGTCTACCGTGGCGACGCGCGCGCGATCCGCGCGTTCCCGGACTTCGCGTGCTACGTTGCGATGTTTCCGCAGCTCGTGGCGGGGCCGATCGTGCGCTTCTCCGAGGTGTCGGAGCAGCTTCTGCGACGCGCCCACACGCTGGAGAAGTTCACCCGTGGCGTGGCGTTCTTCTCGCTGGGAATGGCCAAGAAGGTGCTGCTGGCCAACCCGTGCGGCAAGATCGCCGACACGGTGTTCGACGCAGGTTCCGTGTTGGCGCCCGACGCCTGGTACGGCGCCGTGGCGTACGCCTTCCAGATCTACTTCGACTTCAGCGGGTATTCGGACATGGCGATCGGGTTGGGTCTCATGCTGGGGTTCACCTTCCCCAAGAACTTCGACTCCCCGTACCGCGCCGACTCCATCACGGATTTCTGGCAGCGGTGGCACATCTCGTTATCTAGCTGGCTAAGGGACTACCTGTACGTCCCGCTCGGGGGAAACCGGAAGGGCCCGCGACGCACGTACGTCAACCTGGCGGCGGTGATGCTTCTCGGCGGGCTCTGGCATGGCGCCGCGTGGAACTACGTGATTTGGGGCGGCATCCACGGGGGCATGCTGGCGCTCGAGCGGGCGATGGGCAAGGACAGCGCCTATCGGCGCCTGCCGCGGCCAGCGCGCATCGCGATGACGTTTGCGTTGACTGCGTTCGCGTGGGTGTTCTTCCGCTCTGGGACGCTGACCGAGGCCTTCTCGTACCTCGGCCACATGGTCGGCGTCGGCGCCGTCCAGCCGGGGGCCGCGCTCATCGCCGGCATCGTGTATAGGCCCTACTACGTCCTCAGCATGTCGGCCGCCGCAGTCGTGGTCTGGGTCGCGCCGCAGACGTGGGATTGGACGCGACGGCTGTCCGCCGTCCGGGCGGCCGCGTGCCTGGCCGCGCTGTGGCTCTCGCTCATCGCGCTGGCGACGCAAGCCTACAACCCGTTCATCTACTTCATCTTCTAGGAGCGACGGTGACGCGATCACTGGCGCGCATGCGGCGCGACACGGCCGCGCGGGACATCGGCAGGACGACAGTGACCCCGTGGGTATCGGCGTCGCTGATAGGGGCGTTCTGCGCGACGCTGTTGGCCGCCGGCGTCGTGCAGCACGTGGCCGAGATGCCATCAGCGTCGCCCGACGGGGAGCCGCGCTCCTGGCCGCAACCGTATGACGTGTTCCGCCTGCTCCCGTCGCGCGCGGAGATCGCCGCGGTGGGCTCTCCGCGCGACGCGCTTCGCCTTGCGCCTTCCGTGCGGGAGATCACGGGGTTCGAGGATGCGCTCGAGGACGCGTCGGCGCTAGACGGCGCCATTCTCCCCCGAGCGCAGCAAGTTCTCAGCCGCTACCTGGGAGTCGGCAACGAGCAGGCGTACCTCGGGCGCGACGGCGAGATGTACTACCGCCCCGATGTGGACTACGCGACCGGGCCTGGATTCCTCGATGCCGCGCATCTCGCACGTCGGGTCAAGGGTGGGCCGTCGTGGGAGGACGTCCCGCACGGTGACCCGCTCCCCGCGATCCGCTCGTTGCACGCGGCGCTGCAGGCGCGCGGCATATCGCTCGTGGTAGTCCCCGTGCCGGTCAAGCCGGTGCTGCAAGCTCAAGGGCTCGCGCCCTTCGCCCACCCGCGCGGCGTAGCGCACAACCCATCGTACGCGAGCTTCATCGACACTCTCGCCTCCGATGGCGTGAGGGCGTTCGATGCGACGGCCATCCTCGCGGTTACCGAGGAGGCGTACCTCAGGACGGACACGCACTGGACCCCCCGCGCCGTGGAGCGCGTTGCCGCGGCGCTGGCAGCGTACACACGTGACGAAGTTGGCCTTACAACCCGGGCGCACGCGGGATACGCGCGGGGGGCCGAGGAGATCGAGAACATCGGCGATGTCGCCACGATGCTGAAGCTGCCGCCCCGGCCCGGCATCATCGCGCCTGAACCCGTCGAAATCCGCCCTGTGGCAACGTCGACGGGCGAGGCGTGGGCCCCCGAACCGACTGCGCGGGTGCTGCTTCTCGGCGACAGCTTCGCGAACATCTACTCGCTGGGCGCCATGGGCTGGGGCGAGGGGGCGGGGCTCGCGGAGCAACTCAGCCATGCCCTGCAGGAGCCGGTGGACCGCATCGCCCTGAACGCAGGTGGGGCGTACGCCGCGCGACAGGAGTTGAGTCGGCAACTCATGAGGGGCGACGACCGTCTGGCGGGCAAGGAGGTCGTCGTCTATCAGTTCGCTGTCCGCGAGCTGTATTCCGGCGACTGGCGCGTCTACGACATGCCGGCGCCGGCCGCCGGGACGCCTGGTCCTGGCCGCGGCCAGGTGATGGCCCACGCGCGCGTAGTTGCTCTGTCGATGCCGCCACAGCCAGGTACTGTGCCGTACCCCGACTGCGTGATAGCTTTCCACGTGTCGGACATCACGTCCGAGGGCGGGGTTACGGCGCCGGACGAGGCGGTGGTCTTCGTCTGGGGGATGCGCGACAACGAGTGGACGCCCGAGGCGTCGACGGCAGTCGGCGCGCAATTGCGGATGCGCCTGACGCCTTGGGCCGACGCGGAAGCGCAGTACGGCAGCTACAGCCGTCGCGAACTGGACGACGAGGACGCATGGCTCCTGGACGTGTATTGGGGGGAGATCCTGCCATGAGGCCGGCGATCCGCATCGGCATCCTGCTGGCGTTGGTAGCGGCCGCGCGGGCAGGGGCGTCGGAGTTCCTACAGGAAATGGGCGCCATTGCCGACGAGGCCGCAGCGAACGGCGCGTCCGTCCTGCGTGGACGCGACGGGTGGCTGTTCTTCGCCCCGGAGCTGCGCAGCCTAGGCGTGGGCGCGTTCTGGGGCGCGCGGGCCGCCACCGTCAGTCGAGCGCCGAAGCCCGAATACGCCGACCCCCTGCCCGCCATCGTGGACTTCCATGCTCAGCTCGCGGGGGCGGGCATTGAGCTCGTCTTTGTCCCCGTCCCGGCCAAGGCCGTCATCTACCCGGAGGCGGTCGCGCGCACGCCCAACGGTGACGCACTGCAAGACAGACCCGACGCGCGCCACGCGGAGTTCTACGACCTGCTGCGCGAGCGCGGCGTGCGGGTGCTCGACCTTACGCCGATCTTCCGCGCCCATCGCCGGGAATCCGAAGGGCGACTGTATTGCCTACAGGACACGCACTGGTCCGGTCTCGCGTGCGAGATCGTCGCCGCGGAGATCGCCAACGGGATCCAGGAAGCTGGATGGGTGGCCGACGTCCCGCGGCGTCCGTTCGAGACGAAGCCACTGAGCGTGAGAATCACCGGCGATCTCTGGACCGCGCTGGGCGAGACGAGCCTGGACAAGGAGTCGCTGCAACTGAAACGCATCGCGCCCCGGACCCCGGAGCCCACCGGGTGGGCGAACAACGAATGGCGCGAGAGCCCGGTGCTGCTGTTAGGCGACAGCCACTGCCTCGTCTTCCACTCCGGCGGCGACATGCACGCGCGCGGCGCCGGCTTGGCCGACCACCTGGCGGCGAGCTTGGGATTCCCGCCCGATGTCGTCGGAGTGCGGGGCTCCGGCGCCACGCCGTCTCGGCTGGCGCTGCTTCGCCGTCGCGACAATCTGGCCGGGAAGCGCGTGGTGGTCTGGTGTCTGAGCGTGCGCGAGTTCACCGAGGGGCAGGGCTGGCGCAAGGTCCCGGTGATACGCTGACATGCAGACGACCCCGGGCCGCGTGGGCCCCGGGGTCGTTGCTGCCTCGATATCTCGCGACGGCGCGCTAGGCGGGCGCGCCCGTCTTGGGCGCCAAGAGGATGGACATCTGGCGACCGTCCATACGCGGGGGCGTCTCGACCACGGCGATCTCGTCGAGCTTCGACGCGAACTGGTTGAGGAGGCCGGATCCCAGCGATGTGTGTACGATCTGCCGACCGTAGAACCGCACCGTCGCTCGGACCTTGTTGCCCTCGTTGAGGAATTCCTCCGCGTGCCGCACACGGTAGTCGATGTCGTGACCGGCCATGTTCGGCTTCAGCCGGATTTCCTTGACCTCAGTGGTCTTCTGGGCCTTTCGACGCTCCTTGTCACGCTTCTCCTGCTCGTACCGGTACTTGCCGTAATTCAGTATCCGGCAGACCGGCGGGTCGGCGTCGGGGGCGACCTCGACCAGGTCGAGCGAGCGCTCACGGGCGATGTTGAGCGCGTCCTCGGGACGCATGATCCCCAACTGCTCGCCATCGTCGGCGATGACACGCACCTCCGGCGCGCGGATCGCCTCGTTCGTTCGTGATCGGGCTTCCTTGCGAGTCGACACGGGTCGGCGTGAAGAACGGCTCCTCATACTTTGCTGCCGATGTCCTCCTGAATCCGTTCGATGAATGCTGCCACAGGCATTGCCCCTAGATTGTTACCCTGACGTGTGCGAACGGCAACCTGCTCGTTCTCGATTTCACGCGCGCCTACCACGAGCATGTAGGGCGTCTTTGCCATCTCGGCCTCGCGCACCTTGTACCCCAGCTTTTCGCCGCGCACATCCGCCTCGACACGGATGCCCGCATCGGCGAGCTCCTGGCGCACCTTCTCGGCGTATTCCCGGTGGTCGTCCGTAATGGATAGCACAACGGCCTGCACCGGCGCCAGCCAGACTGGGAATGCCCCGGCGTAGTGCTCGACCAGAACGCCGAAGAATCGCTCGACAGAGCCGAACAGCGCGCGGTGCACCATGTACGGCCGATGCTGCTGCCCGTCCTCGGCAATGTAGCTGATGTCGAACCGCTCGGGGAGGTTGAAATCGAACTGGATGGTGGAGCACTGCCACTGACGGTTCAGGGAATCCCTGATGTTGAGGTCGATCTTTGGGCCGTAGAAGGCGCCGCCGCCCTCGTCGACTTCGTACGGGATGCCCGTGCGCTCCAGGGCGGCGCGCAGAGCATCCTCTGCGTCCAGCCACTGCTGGACGTCGCCGACGGCCTTCTCGGGGCGCGTCGAGAGGAACAGTTCGAACTGGGTGAACCCGAAGGCGCGCAGCATGTCCAGGCAGAAGCCCAGCGTGCGGTCGATCTCGTCGGGCATCTGCTCCGGCCGGCAGAAGATGTGCGCGTCATCCTGCGTGAATCCGCGTACCCGCATCATCCCGTGCAGCGCGCCGGCCCGCTCGTACCGGTAGACGGTGCCGAGCTCGGCGAGCCGCATCGGCAGCTCGCGGTACGAGTGTTGCCGGCTCTTGTAGATGAGGATGTGGAACGGGCAGTTCATCGGCTTCAGGTAGTATTCCTGACCGTCGATGTCCAACGGCGAGTACATGTCGTCGGCGAAGAACTCCAGGTGGCCGCTGGTTTCCCACAGCTTCGAGCGACCGATGTGCGGGCTGCATACGAAGTCGTATCCACCCGCCAGATGGCGCTCTTTCCAGTAATCCTCGGCGATGTGGCGCACCAGCGCGCCCTTGGGGTGCCACAGCACGAGGCCCCCTCCCAAGTCCTGGTGCGTGCTGTAGAGCTCGAGCTGCGTGCCGAGACGGCGATGGTCGCGCCGCTCCGCTTCCTCGATGAGCGCCAGATGCTCGTCTAGCTGGCCCTTCTTCTCGAACGCAGTGCCGTATATCCGTTGCAGCTGCTTGTTGGCTTCGTCTCCGCGCCAGTAGGCGCCGCCGGTGCTGGTCAGCTTGAGGTACTTGATGCGGCGGGTGCTCGGCGCATGCGGGCCGCGGCACAGGTCCGTGAAGTCGCCCTGCGTATAGACGGACAGCGTCTCTTCGCCGGGGATGTCGTCGATGATCTCTCGTTTGTACGTCTCGCCCATGCCGTCGAACAGCGCATACGCCTCGTCGCGGGACATCTCAGAGCGCTGCGTCGGGTGATCCTCTTTGGCGATCTTGCGCATTTCGGCCTCGATCGCCTCGAGATCCTCCGGCACGAACGGCTCGGTGTCGAAGTCGTAGTAGAACCCCTCGTCGATGGCTGGGCCGATGGTGACCTTCGCGTCGGGGCGGAGCCTCTGCACCGCCTGGGCGAGCATGTGCGCCGTCGTGTGACGGTACACTTCCTTGCCCTCGTCCGAGTTGAACGTGTGGAACGTCACCGTAGCATCCGTTGTCAAGGGGGACGTGAGGTCCGTCAGTGTCCCGTTGACTTCGGCTACCAGCGCTTCTCTCGCCAACCGGGGCCCTATTGCCCCGGCCAGTTCAAGCGCGGTGGTACCCATGGCGATCTCTCGGACCGAACCGTCCGGTAGAGTGACGCTAATGGATGCCATGATCATTCCTCACCGCATGAGACACGGGGACAGGCAACAAAAAAGAGCCCCCGTTGGGCTCCTCCACATGCGACGCTGGAAACAGGATTCTGCTTCGTTGGCGTTTTCCCAGGTGGAGCCCCTTCGACGAACGGCCTTAGTTAGTGGTGGGCAGTAGTGGATTTGAACCACTGACCTCTTGCATGTCAAGCAAGCGCTCTAGCCAACTGAGCTAACCGCCCACACTGCCACGTCCTGCGATGGTTTGGAGGCGACGGTCGGAATCGAACCGACGAATGGGGGTTTTGCAGACCCCTGCCTTACCACTTGGCTACGTCGCCACCGCCAAAACAAAAAGTGGAGCGGGAGAGGGGATTTGAACCCCCGACTTCGACCTTGGCAAGGTCGCGCTCTACCCCTGAGCTACTCCCGCACAGGCTGTCCGCCGGACACAGCCGCCCGGCGGACAGTGATGCTAGTGTAGCATCCGGCACATGCCGTGTCAACGAAATCTCCCCGCAAGTCGCTTTCCCCGCATCCCGCTCCACGAGCGCCTTCGCGGCGGTTCTATGCGGTCGCCAACGCCATTCCGCGGCGCGCTGTTCTTGGCTATTGATTGGAGTGGAA
>NYZG01000008.1 GCA_002687025.1 Candidatus Poribacteria bacterium | reverse complement strand
TGGACACTCGCCGCGTGCTCACCTCGACCCGGTCGCCGACGATGAAGCACGACAGGATGCCGATGCCGAAGCGGCTGATCGGGACGAACTCGCGCTCTCCCTGCGCCGCGTAGCGCAACACGTCGGCGCGGAACTCCGGCGACTGGTAGTACGACTGCCCCACCTTCAGCAGGAACTTCTCGATGATCTCCTCGTCCATGCCCATGCCGCAGTCGTCCACGCGGACCCACTGACATCCTTCGTCGTCGGTCCACGTGGACACGTCGATCGGCTCCGCCTTGAACGCGGCGTTACCGATTCTATGTTCGCAGACCTCGCGGTGGCGCGAGGCGTCGAGGGCGTTCTGCAGCAACTCCCGAATGAACACGTACGGGTTCGGATACAGGTTCTCGCCCATCAGCAGGTCGAGCACTTGGTCTTTGTCGAGCGTGAAGCGGTGCTCGCCGTACTTGTAGCCGTCACTCTTGATGTCTCCGCGCCCGATAGCGTCGGGCAGTGCGAAGTCGGCCCAGCGCCGCGAACAGCCGTGAACGACCCGAGCGCACTTGAGGACCTCGTCGTCGATGACCTTGAGGAAGTTCCTCACGCCATGCTCTACACCTGGGTCTTTGGGCAACGCCACGAATCGTAGCGGGTAGGAACGGTCTCGCTCACCCTCCGGGAACCTGAACCCCATGGCGCTCATGTGCTTCTGCCACTCGGCAGCGCTCGTTTCTTCGCGCGGCGAGTCGGGTCTATCAAGCCCCAAGTGACCGTACACCGCCGCTGGCGCGCGAGTGTTGTCGAAGTCGAGTATGTCGGCGAGGCGCAGGACCATGGCGCAGAATCGCAGGTCGGCTTCATCGTCTTCGCCGGTGCCCGCAAGGAAGCTCGTCTTCAGCGCATCGTCGTCTCGGACGCGCCCAGCATCCCAGCCGTGGCTCTCACAGACTGACTGGATCTCGGCAGCGATTGGGATCGGACCCCACCGCAGGTCGCCATCACCAAGCGTCCGAAGGTATTCGCCCACCCTCTCAGGGTGCGCCCACCGGCAATACCACTCAGCCGTGTGTTCGGACACGCCGCCGTCCTCGTGGATGCTGAGCTCGGCCTGTCGGTGTTCCTTCAGGAATTCGCCCCACCTCGGCTGCTGTTCCAGGCCCTCCCGCTCCACGTCCGTGAAGACCATGCCGCTGTCGTGCAGGTATGCGCTGATGATGAGGACGGCACCCTCAAGCGCTGTGATCTCCTCGATTCGCGGCCCGAGCAGCTCGCCCATGAGCTTGACGACGTTCACCGAGTGCAGGGCGTTGTGCAGCGTGTACGCGGGGAACGTGTCGCGGATGAGGTCCAAGTGCGCGCCCGCGCCGTCCACCAGGTTGCGTACCATGAGGCGTTGCTGGTCGTCAGCCTTCGCCGCGAACGTCTCCCACAGCCGGGTCTGTGTCAGGTTGGCGTCTGTTGGCATGTGGCCCGCGTCTCCCCTGGCGGCCGTTCGATCACGTGTCCGTTGTCGAGCTCTTCTGTCGGCGCATTGTAGCACGTGCAGATGGCGGCCATCAGCGTCCACGCCCGGGCTCCCGCCTCCTCGCCGAGCTGCTCGCGGAGCGTTGCGCAATTGTCCAGCGTAAGCTATTCGTTTACGTCGAAGCGGTGGAGGCGCTTGCCGAGATCGCGTACCGACGCAACAGCGACACCCGTCGGGCACACGCGTATGCGCGGCCGTGGGTATGTCGTGCATACTGTCCGGCGCCGCGGCGCGTTCGCAACCGTTGGGCGATCAGTGACAGTCGTACGGCAGTAGGCGGCGGGTCGACCCCGTCGTGAGTGTCCGGCCCAGCACGGAGGCGCCACAGTGCTACTCTCGTCGCGTCGAACAGCCCTGTGCCTCCTGAGCGTGGTGGTGACGCTCACGGCGTCGGCGCCTGCGCCCCCCGCGCGGGCTCAGGCTGCGCCACCGGGCCTTTCGAGCCATCAGAGGATGGTGGACAGGCTGGCGCGGCTGGCCGTGGACATGTCCGAGAATCACATCTATGTCGGTTCCGGCCTTGCCGATCGACTGCAGGCGGCGCTGACGGCGCTCCCGGCCGAGGCGCCCACGCGTCGACGCTGGGAGCTGCTCATGCAGTTGGCGCAGGCGCAGCTCAATCTCGGCATGGAAGCCGAATCCATCGAGAACTTCACGCAGGCGCTGGAGTTGCTCGCTCGGCCCGACTTCAGAGCCCCTGCGGCAGCGGTAAACGGGACACACTTCCGTCTCGGCGTCGCGTACATCCGGCTCGCGGAGACCGAGAACTGCTGCAACAGACACTCCCCCGAGAGCTGCATCCTCCCCCTTCAGGGTGGCGCCCTCCACACTGTTACGCGTCCGTCCGAGCAGGCGATCGTCCACCTGGGCTACGTCGTGGACAACACGCCGGAGGAGAACGGGCAGCATCTGGCCGCCAGGTGGCTCATAAACGTCGGATATATGACCCTCGGTCTGTACCCGGATCAGACGCCCGCGCATCACCTGATACCGCCCGACGCCTTCGAGTCCGAGGAGCAGATCCCGCGATTCACCGACATCGCGGACCAGCTTGGTCTGGACACGTTCTCGCTGTCCGGCGGCGCCATCGCCGACGATTTCGACAACGATGGATACCTCGACCTCGTCGTATCGACGTGGGATCCGTTCGGCCAAATCCGCTTCTGGCGCAACCGTCGGGACGGGACGTTCGCAGACAAGACCGAGTCGTCCGGGATGGTGGGCATCTACGGTGGGCTGAACCTGATACAGGCCGACTACGACAACGACGGTGACCTGGACATCTTCGTGCTGCGGGGAGCGTGGCTCGGAAAGGGCGGCCGACACCCGAATTCGCTGTTGCGGAACGGTGGGCGCGGGAACTTCACAGACGTCACCTTCGATGCCGGTCTGGGAGACGTGCATTACCCAACGCAGACTGCGGCTTGGGGCGACTACGACAACGACGGCGACCTGGACCTCTACGTCGGGAACGAGTCGACCGAGGCGTACACAGGCGTTCCCAACCAGCTCTTCGAGAACGACGGCGCGGGCGCGTTCACCGACGTCGCCAACAGGGCGGGGGTGCAGGACTACGGCCCGACCAAGGCGGTAGGCTTTGGCGACTACGATGCGGACGGATGGCCCGACCTGTACGTGTCGAATCTCGGAGGCGCGAACCGTCTCTACCACAACGAAGGCGACGGCACGTTCACGAATGTCGCCGAAGCCGCCGGGGTGACCGGCCCGGAGCGAAGCTTTCCCGCCTGGTTCTGGGACGTCGACAACGATGGCGCACTCGACATCTACGTGGCAGCGTACTCGACGAATATCGCAGGGCTGGCCGCGCACCTGCTTGGGATGGACGTGGGCGCCGACAAGATGGCGCGTCTATACCGCGGAGACGGTCTGGGCGGGTTCGATGAAGTCGGCGCGTCGTGGAACCTGGTGCATCCCAACTCCCCGATGGGGTCCAACTTCGGCGATCTCGACAACGACGGCTACCTCGACTTCTATCTGGGCACCGGCAATCCAGAGCTGCTGAACATAATGCCCGGAGTGATGTCCCTCAATCAGGGCGGCAGACGCTTCGCGGACGTCGGCTATGCCGGAGGCTTCGCGCATTTACAGAAGGGCCACGCCGTCGTCTTCGCCGATCTCGACAACGACGGAGACCAGGATGTCTTCGAGCAGATGGGCGGCGCCTTCGCCGCGGATCGGTACCGCGATGTCCTGTACGAGAACCGATGGAGCGACTCCAACTGGATCGCGGTACAGCTCGTGGGCGTGCGCTCCAATCGGTCCGCGATCGGGGCCCGCATCACCGCCGAGATCGCCAAGGATGGCGGTCTACGGAAGGTCTACAAGCACGTCAACAGCGGGGGCAGTTTCGGCGCGAACCCTCTGCGGCAGACGATCGGTTTGGGCAAGGGCACGCGGATTGAGCGCCTCGACATTCGATGGCCGACCTCGGAGACCACGCAGACCTTCCGCGACGTGGCCGTCAACCAGTTCATTCGGATCGTAGAAGGCGAATCGGAGTTCACGACGCTGGACATCGAGCGACTCGACCTTGGCGCCGACCGCGATGGCGACCATTAGCGCCAAGGCGAGCACGTGACGCAAGCGCCCGCGCTACGGTCGGTCGAGGGCGTCGGCCTCCTCCTCGAGCTGCTCGCGGAGCGTTTCGTAGTTGTCCAGTGTGGGGTATTCGTTCACGCCGGACCAGTCGAACTCCGCGTCGAGTGGGTCGAGCGCCTTCGCCGGATCGAACACCGCCGGATGCACGCCCACGGCCGCGTACGGCGCGAAGTCCGGCTCATCGGTGAACATGTCGGACAGCAGCGACGCGCCCCCGTCGTACTGGTTGAGGTGGCCGATTCCGAGGACGTGCTCGACGGTCTTGAGGATGGCGCCGAAGTTCGCGTGCGTGTCCGACACGTGGCCCTTCCTCGCCCACGGGCCGATCACCAGCAGCAGGCTCCGGTGCGCGTCCACATGGTCGAAGCCGCCCTGTGCGTCGTCCTCGGTGACGATTACGGCCATCTCCTCCCACCACGGCGACCTCGATAGCGTCTCCACCACGCGGCCCAGCGCGAGGTCGTTGTCCATCATGTACGACTCCATGAACGGGTAGCCGTCGTCCGGCCGCTCTGAGGCGCCGTGGTCGTTCGGGAGCATCATCGTGATCAGCCGCGGGAACTCCTCGGCGCTGGAGAGCCATCGCTCCTCGAGCGTCTGTTCGAACATGTCGACGCGGAACTGGTCGGGGATGTTCATGTTGTACGTGGCGTACGTCCGTGACGTGCGCTCGAAGAGCGGCTGTGGCATCGGGTAGTTCACCGGGATGCGCACGCCGGTGTACTTGTGCTCCTGCGTCTCGAAGGCGCCGGCGAACTCGAAGCCCAGACCGAAGTTGTAGAAGCTCACCCCGTGACGGTCCAGGTGCTCCCAGATCGAGCCGGCCTCGTTGTAATCTTCGGGATAGATCGCGCCACTCGCCCCGGCGATGGCGAGTCTGCCCGGGGCGCTGCTCGCCGCGCTCGGGCGACGGCGACCCCCGTAGGACGCCGCGGTGCTCGTCTCGACCCACTCGTTCGGGTAGACGCCCACGAGCCACCGGTGCCCGTCGGCGGAATGGTCGGAGTCGCAGTAGAAGTTCTGGGACATGGCGAACTGCGCGGCCAGCCGGCGATGGTTCGGCATCACCGTCACATCCTCGACCACGCGCGACCCGTCTACGTTCGAGACGCGTCGGTGCGCGCCGTATCTCGCCAGTGACGCGTCGCCGTCCACGCCCGGAAAGTCGCCGAACACCTGGTCGAAGGTGCGATTCTCCTTGACGATGTAGACCACGTGCCTGATGGGGCTCGTGTCGCTCCCTGGCATCGGCGGGACGGGAACGTAGGCGTCGGCCGCGTCGGCGACGACGATGTCGAAGTTCGACTCGACAACCTGCCGCGTGAGCGCCTCCAGCTCATCGGCGGAGGGGATGTCGCACACCTGGACGACTCCGCGCATGAGTCCCCCGATGTCCTTGGACGACGCCTCGCCATCGCCGATGTTCGGGCCCGAGCCGAATCCCTTCGCGCACGCTATCACGAGGCTGCGGCCGTCGGGCGTAACCGCCAGCTTCGACGGGAACCACGCCGTCGGTATGTACCCCTGCACCGCGAGCAGCCTCGTGTCTATGACGGCCACGGCGTTGATCCCCGCCGCGGCGACGTAGAGGCGCTCGCCGGCCGGGTCGAGCGCGACGCCGAACGGGATCAGCCCACGCAGGTGATTCACGGCCGGATGGATGCGTAGCGGGATGTCCGTCACGCGGCGATGCGTCGCCGTCGAGATGACCGAGACGGAGTCGTTGCTGCCGTTGCTGACGAACACGTAGTCGGCCGTGACGGCGATGGAGTTGGGCGACGAGCCCCCTACGGCGGGGATTCCCTCGACATCCTCGCCCACGAGGACGCCGGTCTTCACCGTGGCGACCACGCGGCGCGTCGCCGCGTCGATGGCCCAGACGGAGAACGCGTCTGGTACGTTGGGATCGCCGAGCCCGGGAACGCGTCGACCATCCTCCGTCACGACCCCGCCTTCAGCCTCGTCGCTCGGGACGCCGAACGGCGGAAAGGCGAGCGATGTCGCCTCCGTGCCGTCGTACTTCTCGACGGCCGCGTATTCGTACATCCCCACGTTCGCAACGTAGACGTGCGAGCCATCGGGCGACAGGGCGATGCCGAAGGGGTACCGACCCACCGGGACGCTGCCGACCACCGCGCGGGCGGCGACATCCACGATCACGACGCGGAAGTTCGCCTGGTCGCAGACGTAGGCCGTCCGTCCGTCGGCGGCGAGCGCGAGGTCGCCAGTGTAGGAGTCGCGGTACATCGCGCCGCCGATCTCGCCGTTGCAGTCGATGGTCGCCATGCGCTCGCGGTTCGGAATGTCCCAGAGCATGAGCGTCCCGTCCGTGCCTCCAGACGCGATGAGCGCGCGATCGCCCGGCAGGAATGCCAGACCCATGAACACGGCGTTGAGTATGCCCTCGTCGGTCTCCGCGCCTGGAGGTATCTGCGTGACCCGCGGCGCGGCCGACGTCAGATCCTCGATCACAGTGAAGGAGAACGGCCGCACGCCGCTGTTGGCCGTGACGGCAGTGAGTCCGTCGGCCGACAGGGCGAGGCCGTACGGATGCGGCGCCGTCATCACGTGCGCGCCGTAGGGCTTCACGACCCGCCCGTTCGGGAGCGTCGCCTCCCCCGCTTCGTGGTCGATCCCGGTGGCGCGGTCGCCGGCCGGCGAGGACACCCGGTACTCGGCGCGCGCGACCGACGAAAGGGAGGCGAGCAACACAGGCACGAGCAACGCGATAGCAAGCCGGCGTGGCGCCATGGTGGTCTCCGTGGAATGCCGTCGGGCCACGATACACCGTTTGCGTCGCGCGGCGGAACCGCCGTAGCCGCGTGGTCGCCAGGCGGGCGTCATATCGTGCGAAAAGCGGCGTGACGCAAAAAGACCGCGCATCGCTTGGGTCCGTCGGCAAGGGAGGCTAGGGATAAGCCGGGCGCCTGCATCGCCCGCGGCCGCAGGGACCGTCCCGGTGGGCCGATGGCTCGCCTGCGCGCGTGCGATCCATCGCGTTGGCTTCGGCGGAATACAGCCTGAACTAGGGGTAACGTATGATGCCGAGGCTTCGCCTGATAGCCGTCGGCACGCTACTCGGGGCGTCGACGGCGGCAACGACCGCAGTCGAGCCCGCCGGGAAAGCGACGACCACTTGCGGTTGGCTCAAGGGTCTCTGGGACGGCCCGGGGCGGCTCGTACGCGCGCCATCGCGCGTCGGGCCGGTCTGTGCACGCGACCTCGGCGCGCGGAGAAACGCGCCGAGGTCCTCCTCACACGACACGGAGCGCGATGCGCTTTCGGACAGCCTGCGCCATCGTAGGCCTGGCGCTCACGATGTCGGTCGGAGCGTCCGCTCAGTCACTTCGTGAGATCGCCGTCTACCACGAGAACGTCGGCTGGATCGGCCACGCCGCCGCCGACGAGGCCGCTGCGGAGATCGTCGCCAACACGGCGGTCACGGACATCAGCGTCGTCGACATGGACGGCGCCGCAGCCTGGTTGGTCGCCAGCACGGGCGACGGCGGTGCGGACGTGTTCTTCACCTTCGGCTACCTGCCGGAGACGGCTTATGAACCGGGCAACGCCCAGGCCGACGGGTCGCTAATCGAGGACTTCATCGAAGATGGGAACGTCGCGCTCAACACGGCGGACCACATCTTCGGCGGGGCTCGAACGGCGACGCGGGGCCTAAGACCATCACCGACAGCGAGTTCGACTGCTGGACCGACAACAACGTCGCGACGCCGAGGGCGGACGGCGCGAACTACACGCCCAGCCTGCCCGTATTCACCTCGAACCGCTCGCTGAAGCGCGACCAGATCGAAGCGGACGCCAACTTGGGGTACGTTGGAGTCTTCGCCGACGGCGATCTCGGTACCGATCCCGCCATCATCCGAGACGTGAACAGCGGTGGAATGGTCGGCGTCGCCATGCAAGTCTCCGACGATTCGCTCCCACGTGGCGCGGTCGTGACGGAGCTCCTCAACAACTGGTTGCCGGCAATCTTCATCGCCTCGGCGGTCGACGCGGACGGAGAGGCGGCCTCGACATGGGCCGCGCTGAAGGCCGGCCGTCAGACCCTCGCACAGTCCCCTCCAAGGAGAGCTCGCCCGCGCGTGGTCGGGCTCTCGTCGCGTCCTTCGGCCCCGCGCCGTCCGCAGTCGATGGCGACAACGGGCCAAGGCGGCGCTTGACACGCGTGCCGGTCAGTGTTAAAAGCGTGCCGTCAAGCCGAGAGGGCGTGACATACACCCACCACTGATGAGGAGGCTGCCAATGCGCAGATCCCTACCGCTGTGTGCTTCCCTCGCGCTGCTGTTCGCCGTCAGTCTGGGCGCGTCCGCGATCGACATCGCCGTCTATACCGAGACCACTCAGTGGATCGGCCAGGCGCAGGCCCAAGAACAGGCCGACATCTTCATGGCCGAGATGGACGGCGCCGATGGCGTGGACAGCGTCACGAACCCGGGCCAGGGGGACCTCGAGCAGTGGACAATCGACCACACGGTTCCGGACGGCGGCCACCTGATCGTCCTCTACGGCGATATTCCGGCCACGATCTACGAAAACGCGGATGCTGACGGATCTGTCGCCGAGGAGTTCTTGGACGCCGGCAACTCGTTCTCCAACAGCAACGACTACTTCTTCTGGGGCATTGGCGGCCGCAACTCCGAAGCCGGCATCCAGAACATGATGGACATCCCAGGGATCGTGCAGTGGGACGACAACACGCCCATGGAGCGCACTGCGGAAGGCGAGGCCGCCGTGCCGTCGATGCCGGCTGCATTCACGACCGATCGGCCTTTCCATGTCGACCAGCTGATAGACCCTTGGGTGCTCGAGGTAGCCTTTGCGAGCACCACCGGCGACCAGGACACGACACGTTGTGATCCGTGCATCGTCCACGATACGGAGACCAACGGCCGTCTGATACAGGTGTACCAGACGAATGGCGTGGAGCAGGAAGAGGGCCTCGCCCTGGCCGAGATTCTGAAGAACCACTACCTCGACGCGATTGGCGCGTTGGACGTAGAGCCGGAAAACAAGCTGTCCACGACGTGGGCACAACTCAAGACGAGGAGATAGCCTGTGCGCAAGGTTCTGATTGCGGTTCTCGGAATCGCCATCGTCGCGCCACAGTTCGTGTGGGCGTCGGTGACGCCCGGTGTCGGCACCGTCGCAATCTACACCGGCGAAACGCAGTGGATCGGCAAGGCCGAGGCCGACGCCGAGGCGTCGATCACGAACACCGGTCTGAATTCCAGCGACGTCCCGACCAGCTGGTTCGACGATGTCAGCCAGATTGACGACGTTGCCGCCTGGATGTCGGGCGCGACGAACAACGGCGCGCTCGACGTGTTCGTCATCTACGGCGATGTCCCGACATCTGTGTACGCCGGCGACAACGCCGAACCGGACGGGTCCATCGTCGAGACGTTCGTCGAGTCGAGCGACGGCGACGCCGTCATCAACCACGCCGACTACATGTTCTGGGGCATCGGTGGGCGCAACTCGGAGGGTGGCATCCAGAACATCATGGACATCCCCGACATCGTCATGTGGGACGACAATACCGCCGTCGACGTGACTTCACAGGGATCGGCGATTTCGGCCACGCTCGGGGGGATGGGGAGTCTCGAGACGGACCGTCCGTTCCACCTCGACCAGTTGGCCGGCAGTTGGTTCGCGGAAGTGATCCTGGCGGAGAACGCCGCCGGAACCCGCGCCGACCCGGTCATCGTCCGCGATGGCAGCCGTGGCCGTCTGATCCCCGTGATNCAGACGAACGCCGGNGGCGAGCCNCATGGNCAGATCGACATCGAACTCATCACCTGGATGATGGGGAACTTCGCGACGCCCGTCGAGCCGAAAGGCAAGGCGAGCGTGGTCTGGGGATCGCTGAAGGCAACCCGCTAATCGCGGTGCGTTCAGCCCGGAACGAGCCCGCCCTCCGGGGCGGGCTCGTTCTGTGCTCGTCTCAGCTATCGCGAGCGGCGGCGCAATGGCCGCTGTGCGCGCGCCAAGCGTCTAGCGTAGAATCCTGCCATGCTGGTCACATCCCATCCCACGCCTCTGACGATACTCGCAGCCGTATTGGCCGTGACGGCGTGCGCCTTCATCGCGTGCGGCGAGGACGGCGCCGACGCCAACGTCGAGTACCGGGAGTTCCCAGACGTCCCGGCGACGGACCATATGCGCACGCCACAGGACGCATCCGTGATGGTGCTCGTGCCTGCCGGCGAGTTCCTGATGGGTACCAGCGACGCCGATGTGACGGCGTACGCGGACGTACTCCCGTTGCAGAACGCGACTCGCTACGACAACGAACGGCCACAGCGGACGGTGCATGTTGACGCCTTCTGGATCGACCAGTTAGAGGTCACCAACGCGCAGTACCGTGTCTTCCTCGACGACACCGGATACGAGCCGCAGCGATACCTGAGCGCAAGACTGTGGACAGAACCCGACATGCCCGCTCTCCTGCTGGAGTGGGCGGACGCGGCCGAATACGCCGCGTGGGCGGGGAAGCGCCTACCCACCGAAGCCGAGTGGGAGAAGGCGGCCCGAGGCACGGACGGCCGTTTCTGGCCATGGGGCAATGTGTGGGACTCTACCGTGCTCAGCGGCAACGACGGGACCGGTCTNGAGGACGGATACAAGGAGTTCGCGCCGGTCGGCNNATTCCCNCAGAGCGCGTCGGTATATGGCGCCCTGGACATGGCCGGGAACGCGTGGGAGTGGGTGGCGGACGAGTACGACCCCGACTACTACACGTACGCGCCGTCTGAGAACCCGCAGGGCCCGGCGTCCGGTGACGGACACGTGCTCAAAGGCGGCGGATGGGCCGAGAACAAGGCGTTCACCCGTTGCGCGAGTCGCGTCGGCGGCAACCCCGGTTCGCTACTGATGGGGTTCCGGTGCGTGATGGACGCCGAATGATCGTTTCGTGTCGCGTGGTGGCCGGCTGGGTTCTTCTCCCGGTCGCGATTGCCGTAACGGCGGTCGGGCAGACGCCCGCGCAGTATTACGAGTTGGCCGTCCAGGCCCGTAGCGGCGGCGACGCGGCACAGGCCCTCGGGCATCTGCGTATGGCGCTCGATCTCCGGCCGGACTTCCCCGCCGCGCACGCCGAAATCGGCGCGCTGTATCTGTCCCTAGGGCGGCCTGAGGACGCGGAGCGGCATCTCCAGCGCGCGCGCTCCGCGGACCCATCGCTCGTTGGGGTCGCGATGAACCTCGCCCGGCTGTTCGCCAGGAGTGATCGACACGCCGACGCCCTCGCGCTGTACCGCGAGACCACGGCGGGCCACCCGGACATGTCGGGCCCCCACCTCGGAGCGGCTTTCACCCTGCAGGCCCTTGGGCGATACGCGGACGCCATTCGGAGCTATGCGCGCGCGCTCGAACTCGCGCCGGAATCGGCCGCAGCGATGGCGAACATGGCGTCCTGCCACGAGGCCCTCGGGGACGACGACGAGGCGATCGGGCTATACCTGCGGGCGCTTGAAGCCGACGGCGATTCATCGATGGCGCACGGCAACCTCGGGGCCATCTATCGAAATCGCGGCATGGTCGACGAGTCACGCCCCCTTCTCGCGCGAGCCGTCGAACTGGACCCGTCGTTCACGATGGCGCGCTACCGTCTGGCCCTCACCCTCATCGATACTCGCGACTTCGACGCCGCAGTGGGCCACCTCGAACGGGTGGTCGCCGAACAGCCCGACCACATCGGGGGGCGCTACAACCTCGCGCGCGGGTACTTCCGGCTGCGTCGGGTCGAGGAGGGCAGACGCGAGATGTCGGCGTATCGGCGACTGAACGCCATCGCGGTAGAGCTAGAGGAGCGGGAGGCGGCCGTCGTCATGCGGCCGAGCAGCGCGCTCAAGCAGTACGAACTGGGCATGGCGTACGAGAAGCACGGCCGACACGGCCCGGCGCGCGGCGCGTACACGCGCGCCCTCGAATTGGATGAGGACTACGCGGACGCGCACTACCGCCTGGGCGTTCTCGCCCTGCGGACGGGCTCCGCGGAGGAATCCGAGACGCATCACCGTCGCGCGCTCGCACTGGCGCCGGAGAGCGTAGGGCTGCGCGTCGCCCTTGCGGGCGCGCTGCTGGCTCAGGACGACCTGGCCGGCGCATTGGCCGAGTATACCCATGCGCTCACGCTGGACGGACGCAACGCGACCGCGCTGGCCGGCGTGGGCGCCGTGAGCTACCGACGCGAGGAGTGGCCAGTAGCCGAGAGACACTACCGAGCAGCGCTCGACGCCGACCCGCAGGCTCATTGGGCGATGGACGGGCTGGCCCGCACCCGGCTCGCCCGCGGCGGCGATCCCGAGGAAGCCCTCGAGCTCGCGAAATCCGCGTACGGGCTGGTCGCCGCTCCGCGGTACCTTGAAACCGCCGCGCTCGCGTATTTCGCCATGGGAGACCGCGCAAGCGCGCGGATCGCGGCCTCCACGGCGGTGCGCATGGACCCGGAGAACGACGCGTACCGCAGGACGTTGGCGCGCGTGACCACGGCCGGACCAGACGAATGAGGCAGACGGTGGTCACGTTGGTTGCAGGTCTGCTTGCGGGCGCTTGCGCCGCCCAGGCGTTGGAGTTCGTCGACATCACGGGCGACTCCGGCGTGGCGTTTACCCACGTGGATGGTCGAAGCGGTGAGCGGTACTTCCTCGAGACGCTTGGCTCGGGCGTCGCCCTCTTCGACTATGACGGCGACGCCGACCCTGATGTGTACCTCGTGAACGGAGCGGCGCTGCCGGGCTTCACCGGCGAGCCCAATGCCCGAAACCGGCTGTATCGGAACGACGGCGCCGGCCGATTCAGCGACGTCACGGACGCTGCCGGCGTGGGAGACGAAGGCTACGGCCACGGCGCGTGCGCAGCCGACTACGATAACGACGGCGACCTGGACCTATACGTCACGAACTTCGGAGCCAACGCCCTTTACCGAAACGACGGTGACGGCACGTTCACGAATGTCGCCGTCGCCGCTGGCGTTTCCGAGCCGGGTTGGAGCACGAGCGCCGCATTCGCGGACCCCGATCTCGACGGCGATCTCGACCTTTACGTCACGAGCTACATCGAGTTCGCGCTCGACGACAACCCGTGGTGCGGCTTGCGGGAGAAGGGAGTGCGGGCGTACTGCGCGCCGGACCAGTTCACCGGTCAGCCGGATGCTCTGTACCGGAACAACGGCGATGGCACGTTCACCGACGCGACGCGCGCGAGCGGACTGTTCAACCCCCGCGGCAAGGGGCTGGGAGTCGCCTGGAGCGACTATGACCTCGACGGCTGGCCGGACATCTACGTCGCCAACGACTCGACGGAGAACTTCCTCTTCCACAACCTCGGCGACGGGACGTTCGAGGAAGTGGGCTTCATGGCCGGCGTGGCTCTCGGCGAGAACGGGGACATGGAGAACGGGATGGGCGTGGCGTGGGGCGACTACGACAACGACGGGCTGCCCGATCTGACCGTCACGAACTACGCGGACCAGACGAATTCCCTTTACCACAACGACGGCGACGGGTTCTTCGCCGATATCACCGTCGCGAGCAAGACGGGTTATGTCACCGGCCCACATCTCGGGTGGTCAACGGCGTTCGTCGACTACGACAACGACGGCGACCTCGACCTGTACGCCGCGAACGGGCATCTGCACGACAACCTCGCCGAACTCGACCAGGCGGGGACGTACGGGCAGCGGGACCTGCTGTTCCGCAACGATCGCGACGGTGTGTGGACCGACGTGGCGGACAGTCACGGCGCCGCCCTGATGGCGGAAGACGTCAGTCGGGGTGCGGCGTTCGGCGACATCGACCTGGACGGTGATGTGGACATGGTCGTGACGACCTCCAACGGGCCCGCGCGCGTGCTTCGCAACGACGGGGGCTCGTCGCGGAGCTGGTTGGCAATGACGCTTCGCAGCGCGAACGGCCAGGCGGGAGCCGTCGGCGCCCGCGTTGGCGTCACGACCGACGGAGACAGCCAATGGCGGGAGGTCGTCAGCGGCTCGGGTTATCTGAGTCAGTCCGACATCGGCCTGCACTTCGGGCTCGGCGTGGCGGAGTCGGTGGATCGGGTGCGCGTCTCGTGGCCGGGCGGCGCGACCGAGGAACATGTGGACATCCCCGCGCGCGCGCGCATCGTCGTGCAGGAGTCCAAAGGGTGGCGCGCGGCGGGGCAGCCGCACTCGCCGTGGCAGGCGCCGTCGTCTACCGAGCGATAGCGATGCGCCGCACGTCGTGAGCATCGCCCGCGCGCATCTCGACGTGGTACACGCCGCTACCTACGGTCTCGCCGGCGTCGTTCCTGCCGTCCCAACGGACGGCGTCGCCGCGGTCTACGTGGAATCCCGAATCCACCACACCTAGATCGACCGTGCGGACGGCACGGCCGCGCGGATCGTAGATGGTGACGATCATCGTCGAGGGATCGGCCACCTGGAACGGTATCCAGGTCTCGGGGTTGAACGGGTTGGGGTAGTTGGGCAATAGACGCCCCGCGTCCGGCCGCGCGGACAGCGACAGCAACACGTTCGCCTGACGCAGTTCGGCGGGCCCTACGCGCGTCTGACTCGCCCGGCCGAGGACGAACCCGTCGCGCGACAGAAGCTGCAGACGCAGCACGTCCCCTTCCACGACGACTTCCCCGCGCGTCAGGTCGGTGAGCGGGACCGCGAACTCCCGGCCGGCCCCCACGGCGGTGAGAGTCGCCTGCCCCGTGCGCGCGTTCGCGACGCGGAGTCGCGCGCCCATCGGGAGGGTTGTGGCTCCCTCCACATGGCCCGCGACGACGAATCCCCACGCTCCCGCGCCGGGCGTCGAGGGCCCTTCGGGCGCCTCGATGACTGCGCCGTGAGGGTAGCCGTCCATCGTGACATTTATTGGCGAGAGAGCGTTCACGACGTAGCCGCGGCTTGGTTCGATTGGGAAGTCCTCGCCGAACACCATGACGCCGTCCCGGCCGATCGCCGTGCGGAACTGCCCGCTATCGAGGCTGATGACTACCGATGATCCTAGCTGTATCAGGTGATGCGCCATGAGCGCGCCGCCCACGCGCATGATGTCGATGTTGCGCGCTTCGGTCCCGACGCGTGTGGCGTGCAGTGGCGTAGAGTACAGGCTCATCCCCACGGGGATCTGGTAGTCGACGCGCCGCTCGGCCGAGGTCGCGTCGGGGGACGGACGCGGCGTCAGCGACGCCCGGTAGACGCCTCCCTCCCAGGTGTTGGCGTACAGGTCGGCGCCGTCCGTAGCCAAGGCGTAGGTTCTCAGCGTTGCCAGCCCATGGTTCACCGGCTGCCACGACGCGCCGACATCCGCGGAGCGGTACACCCCTCCAGGGCCTGTGGCCACATAGAACACGCCACTGGCCACGACCAGGTCGAACCGCCCGACGACCGGGCCGACCGCCTCCCACGTGTATCCACCATCGCGCGACCGCATCAGCGTACTGCCGAGGGTCCTGTCTTCGTGGCTGCCTACCGCGTAGAGCGCATCGCCAAAGCGGACAACGTGCTCGATCCACGCATCGGCAACGCGCACCCATGATTCCCCGCCGTCGTCCGACCGTAGGGAGCCCTGAGGGGCAGCGGTCTCCACGACATAGAGGGCCGAGTCAAACGCGTGGAGCCGTGTAGACGACGACGTCCTGGACGTGCGAGCCCATGGTTCGCCACCCGGCCGCAACCGGAACACGCCCTGTCCGGTGCCCGCGTAGACGGCGCCGCCAGCAGTCACCAGGGCGCTCGCCCGTTCCCGCGGAAAGCCCGCGCCAAGCGTGACTTTCGTTTTGCCATCGTCCTGCAAGCGGTAGACGAGATTGTCGGAGGCACCCGCGTACACCGAGCCATCCAGGAACGTGATCGACACCGGGTACGGCGATGTGAAGCCAAGGTGCTGCCATGTCCGTTCGCGGGGCAAATACCTCCCCAAGTGTTCGTTGACTGCGTACAGCGAGCCATCTGGGGCTAGGGCGTGTCTGACAAATGCTTGACCCACACGACGATGGCTCCGATGAGGACGAAGGCATGGTAGTTCCACGCGCGTTTGTCGTAGCGCGTG
>NYZG01000007.1 GCA_002687025.1 Candidatus Poribacteria bacterium | reverse complement strand
GGTGACCGTCGCGGTGTTGCTCGTGTTGATGCCGTCCGAGACGTTCCAGGTGAAGGAATCCACGCCGGAGAAGTCCAGGAACGGCGAGTACGTCGCCCGGCCGTAGTCGGAACTCGCGTCGTCTGTGTCGACGACCACACGCCCGTTGGCCGTCTGCGTCAGGATGGAGTCCGCCGTGTACACCAGCGGATTGCCGTCGGCGTCGGTCGCGTCGAGCGTTATGACGACCGGCGTTTCCTCGGACGTGGTGGTCGAGACGTCGCTTGCCACCGGGGCGACGGTGTTCGTTATGAACGCCTTGGACGACGCCGTGACGATGGCGCCGTTGACGAGGGACCCGTCGTTCGCGTTCAGCGTTAGGTCCGGCGCCGTGCCCCCGTCGAAGGTCCAGTAGCCCACGAGGTCCGACTCCGCGCCGGTCAGCGTGTATTCCATCACCGCCAGGATCTGGGTCTCCGTACGCGCGGCGCCCCACGCGCGGACCTCATCGACCATACCGGCCAGCGTCGTGTCGGCGACTGTGAGAGACGCCCCCAGTAGTAGATCCGCAGCCGACGCGAACCCGCCCGCGAGCCCTGCGTCGGTCGTCGACCCGTCGAGAACGCCGTCGATGTAGAGCGCTGCCGTCGAGCCACTCAGCGCGAACGCGACGTGATGCCACGTGTCGTCCGCGACCGACGTCGACCCGACCACGCCAAGAACGGCGCCGCCGCCGCCAGGATCGAACAGCACGCGCACCGAGCCGTCGCCCGAATCCAGGTACACCTCGTAGCCAGTCGTGTCTCCACTAGACTCGCGCTTCGAGACGACTCGCGGGGAGTTCGACGCGTCCGCGGTCTTGACCCAGAGCGATAGCGAGAACTCCCCTGCCGACGCGATGTCTACCGTGCTGTCGTCCGGTATGAGGACGTAGTCGTCGACGCCGTCGAGCGACGCGGCCGAGTTGGAGGCGAGGGACACGTCCAGATCGACATCCGTCGGCGCGCTCGTCAACAGCCCGTCCGTGACGGTGTATTCGAAGCCGTCCACGCCCTTCAGGCCGAGTGGCGTGTAGGTCACGATGGCCTGGTTGTCGGTGGGGTCGGTGTCGGTCAGCGTCAGCGCGACGCCGAGGTTCGATGTGACGGATTCCAAGGCGAAGCTGAGGAAGTCGCCGTCAGAATCGGAGCCGGACAGAGTGATCTGCGCCGTGTCGCCCTCGGTGACCTGGGCCGAGATTCCCGACCCAGGGGCCGGGGCCGAGTTCGAGGAGAACACCGGGGCCGAGGCCGATATCCCGGCCCCGTTCTGCGCCGTGCCGTCGTTCATGTTCTCCGTCAGATCGCTCGCCGTGAAGTCGTTGAACGCCCAGTGGCCCGTCAGACCTTCCTCCGACCCGAGGAGCGTCTTGTAGAGCGCGTTCTGTATCTCCTCCTGCGTGCGGGCGATGTTCCACACGCGGACATCGTCCACCGACCCGCGCAATCGCCCTGCGCCGGAGCCGACCTGTCCTATGTAGAAACTCGACGCGTTCGCCGTCGCTCCCGCGCTCGTGTCCGTCTCCGAGTCCTCGAGGACGCCGTCCACGTAGAGACGCAGCGCGTCGCCGTCCTTCACGAATGCCACGTGGTGGAAGGTGCCGTCGTCGACGACGGTCGTGGACACTGCCTCGGAGTAGTTCGACTCGTCATATCTGGCTGCCCACACCAATCCCGACCGTGCGCCGGACTGGTTGCCGTAGCGGATGGCGTAGGGGTATCCGCCGCTGCCGCTCCACTTCTCAATGATGGAGTTCGTGTCCGCCCCTAAGTCCGACTGCGTCGACCACGGTCTGACCCACGCCTCGACGGTGAACGACTCGGCGGCCGCGAAGTCCAACACGGAACTGTCGCCGATGACGACGTAGTCGTCGGAGCCGTCCAGGTGCGCCGCGGAGTTCGCGGGGTAGGGCAACGGCGGGTCGGTGACGCCCGATGTCCAGAGCACCGCGTCGATGTATATCTGCTGCAGCGTAGCGTCCTCGAGGGGGTCCGCGAACGTGTAGTTGCCCGTGTGGTGCATGCCGACAACACGGCCGTCGCCGAACTCCCGCACGACGACCGCCGCGTTGCCCGAGTGGTCCTCCAGGATCACCGTAGCCGCGTCGGTCGCGAACGTGCGCGCGGGCCCCACGTTGTGCGCGGAGCAGAACGTCGCGGGGTCCGGGAGATTCGCCAGTATAGAGTGGGATTCCTGTCCGGCCGCGGCCGACAGCGTGATCTCCTCGAAGTCGGCGCCGCTGACGCGCGAGATGAGCGTCAGGTCGGTCATGCTCTGGAGGTGACCGCTGATGTCGAGCTCGAACCCGTTCCACTCGCTGTGGATGAACCCTCCGCCGTTCGCGACGAAGTCCACGAGCGCCTGTTGACCCGCCGTAGGCATGTCCTGCGAGAATGTGGAGCCGTTGAGATGGATGACGGAGCTGAATCCGTTGGGGCTGGGATTCGTCCCGTCGTAGACAGTCTCAGGGACCTCGCTCAGGCCGACAGCGATCCCCTCGGCCTCCAATGCGGCGACGAGAGACTGCGTGCGGCTGTCGTTGAGGTCGTATATGACGAGGACGGATGCCCCCGAAGTCTCCGCCCGCGAGGCGTACGGAGCCGACAGCAGGGCGGCGAGCAGGAGAGCTGTGTGGCCCAGGAGGCGCACATAGCGGCCCGCCACGCGCACGATCACGACCTTGCCGTCCCAACAGGAACGCGCACATGACTGCTTGAATTCCCCTACCACGGCCGCCGTCGCATGCGGCGGTCGTTACGACTGTACCCTCAATCCCTAGCCGGCCGCCACAGGCCACAACAACCCGCGCACAGACGACGCGGCCACCTCAAGCGCCAGGAGCCCCGCCACGGCGGGGCTCCTGTCTGTTGGTTCGTTGTCAGCCGAAAGCTGCCGGCTACTTGAGGATCACCATGCGACGCATTGCCGACCGGTCTCCGGCCTGCAAGGCGTAGACATACGCGCCGCTCCCGACGCGCTCGCCCAGGTCGTTACGGCCATCCCAGTATCCGGCGTCCGAGTGCTCGGTGTAGTAGCCCGCCTCGCGGTAGCCGAGCTCCAACGTCCGCACGACCGACCCGCGCATGTCGTAGATGTGGACCGTGACCTCCGAGGCCGTCTCCAGCTCGAACGGAATCCACGTCTCCGGGTTGAACGGGTTCGGGTAGTTGGCCAGCAGTCGCGTCGCCGACGGAGGCGTCCACGTGGCGAACACGCGGAAGCGCTGGATGCCGTCCGGCACAGTCGCGCGGCGCGCCTGGTTCATGTCGTAGGTCGTGTCACCGACCTCGATCCACAGGCGGTAGCCCTGCTCCAACGTCACCGGGTCCCAGCTCAGCATCGACTCGCCCACGGCGCGCGCGGTCAGCGTCCACTCGCCACCGTCTCTCGTGAGCGGCTGCACGCTACGTGTCAGCCGGCTCGCGAGGTGGTCCACGTCCGCGTAGAACACCGATGCGCTGCGGTCCGCCGGTGGCGGAGGCTGCGCGATGTCATACCGGTCGTACCCCGTCGTCGCGAGTGGGCTGACCCCGATGTCCACCGAGCGCATGGCGTCGGCGGATTCGAGGCTGAGTCGCGTGCTCCAACTCAGGTCGCTCAGCGTCGGCGCTGCCAGGGCAGTATTGCCGAGGACGTCGTTGCGGTGCTGCGGCTGCGCGAACACGACGCTCGCCGAACCGGTGGCCAGCACCCAGTACCCACGCCCGGGAGCCAACGCGGTGGCCACGGCGTAGTTCTGGGTCCCCGGGTCGTACTCGAAGACCGAGTTCGGCCCGGTGCTGAAGGCGTCGTTCAGGCTAGTGTTGCTCGGGTCGGCCTGGATGGCCCCGACGAAGTTCCAGCCCACGCCGATCGGCACAGTGACCTGACGCGCAGCGCGCACGTCGACATTGACGCTGACGTCAACATCAAGCGCAGAGGCGCGGTGGACGAAGTACGCCGTATCGACATGCTGCACGAGGTCGGTGCTGAGCGGCCGCGCGTAGCTCTGGGTCGCCGCGTCCCACTGCCAGATGGTGTTGGCGCCCAGCGCGTTGCGCAACGAGCCGACCGTGGCGATCGCCGCGTCGGGTGGTCCAGGCAGCGAGATCGCCGTCCAGCCCTCCCCGAGGCCGAGCTGCAGCGTGTGGTCGGCCGCGCTGCGTTCGAGGCGGAGCGTCAGCGTATGCGATCCGGGTGGCAGCGCCACGGATCCGGTGCCGGTTCCCCGGTTGCGCATGTCGAGTGTGTCACCGTTCGGAAGGTCGATGAACGCGTTGTCGAAGAAGCCCGCGAGGGTACCGTTGAGGAAGTCGCTGCTCCACGAGAGCGTTCCCGTCTGCGGGTCAGGCACGAGAACATCGACCTGCCACGTCAGAACCGGGTCGGGGTTGGGCGGGTCGATGGAACTCGTTGCGACGACATCTCGCAGCAGCCCCGTGGACGGCGCGCCCGCGCGTCTGAAGACCATCGTCGTCACGAGACGTTGCGGCTCGTCCGGCGGGAGCGGGACGTCCTCCTGAGCGTTGAAGCCCGTCGTGGCGTTCACGGCCGCGCCGAAGAACACCGTCCTACTGAAGCCGTCGGTGGTGGTGATGCTCAGAGACGACTGCCAACCGTCCTCAATCGCGTCGGCGATGGCCACATACTGACCCGTAGGCACGCCGCCGGCGACGCCGGTCGGCCCTTGCGCGTCGAGGTGCAGCGTGTAGATGCCTGAAGCGAACGCCTGCGGGACGACGAAGGTCAGGATGTTGGCCGAGCCACCCGCCGAGACTGGGGCCGCCAGGGCCACGGCTCCCGAGGGGTCAACCAGCTGGATGTCCTCAACGCTCGCCGCCTCATCGTCCGACAGCATCGTGACTGTAACCGTCGCGTCGCCGCCGGAGATGCCGCTGATGAGGGTCGGGTCGACCGACGAGATGCTCACCGCCGACAGCGTGTCGATAACGACGATGTCCACCGTGGCGGGCGCGCCTGCCGGGACATCATCACTCGTGTCGCCGTCCAGGTCGATGCCACTTACCGCGGCGCCGAGCGTGTAGACCGCTGGCGCAGCGTCACCCGGAATCGTGATGATCGCTTCAACATCGCCCGCGGCCGCTTCACCGAGGGCGTCGGTGACGAGACCCGTCGGCATCGTGAGGCCGGTGATCGTCGGCGTGATCGTGAGATCGACCGTTCGCGAAGCGCCGACGTTGCGAAGCGCCACCACGATGTCACCACCTCGGTTGATGCTGTCCGTGTAGGCGTCGAACACGCCGATGCCGTCGTCGACCTGCGCCGTCAGCGTCGTCGTTCCACCGGTAGGTGGCGAGCTGCTGTCGGCGAAACTGAGCGTCATATTGACGGCCGTTAGCCCACTATCGATGTCTTTCGTGTCCGTCGCCTGCCCCGAGATCTGGATGCTACTGCCCTGCACGAACGCGTCGAACACGTTCGGCGCGTCTTCCGACGTCACGGACGCCGTGAACGGCGCGACGCCCGTCGGAATGACGATCGACCCGACGCTGTAGCTCTCGCCTCGGTAGATCGTCGGCAAGGCGTCGAAGTCGAGCGTAAGCGACTCGAGCAGCACCGCGACGATGGTCACCGGGGCCGTCGCGCTGACTTCGACGACGGTGTTGTCAGTGTCATCTCCGGGCGTGTTGTCGTCGGCGATCGCCAGACCCAGGCGAGGCGTGAACCCCTCCTGAGAGATGTTGAGCTGATACGCGCCAGCGGCGTCGAATCCGGTGAAGGTCACCTCCCCGGCGGTTGTCAGCTTGTCCGCCGCGTCCCCGGCGACGGAGCCCGAGGCGGTTATGTACGAGCCTGCGCCGGAGTCGAACACCAAGAGCACGACGCGGGCGCCCTCGGAGGCGACGGTGGATTCGCTGCCGCCGCCCGGGTCAGTGGTCTCGGTAACGGAAACCGTGAGGCTCGTGAACTGCAGGTCCACCGTAGCGACCGAAGCGGCCGACTGCTGCGCGTCGAGGATGCCATCGGGGTCGATGACGAGATCCACCGCCTGCGTGATGTACCCAAGCTTCGTGAAGTCGACGCTCTGACCGACGAGCACCTTGGTCGCCGTGAACGTCCCGCCACCGGCATCCACGAAGGGAGCCGGCACCGTCGAGCCCTCGGGGGTCACCGCGACGGACACGCTGTTCGTCACGAGCGCGCCGGCTGCGGTCGTCACCGTGGCTCCGGGCGCCGCGTCGATCAGGACCGGGACGGTCAGGTTCTCGTAGCCTGCACCCGTCACAAGCGCGTCGTATGCGCCACCCGTCGCGCCGGTGAATACATAGTCCTTGGCTGACGCATCCGCGTTGATGGTGAGCGGAGCCGCGTTTGCCCCGGCCGGCAGCGTCACCGTGACATCGTCTCCCACATCAATGGCCGAGACGGTCAGCGTGAGTTGCGTCTGCGCCAGGCTGAGCGGCACGGTCGACTGCGTTGTCGCAGCCAACGTCACCGGGGTCTGCTGCGCCGATACCCAGCCGTCCAAAGACGCCGTGACCGTGTAATCACCGGCGAGGAGCGTCGGGAAGACGGCCTGACCCGGGCCGACCGTACCGGCGAGGGTCCCGACCATGGTCGGCGTCGTGTTCGTGACGGCGGTGAACGTACCCGAGGGGCCGCTCACGGTGATGGTCACGCCGTTGAAGGGGTCGGCGCCGTCGTCGACATCTACGGTGATGGCCGGCGTCAGGATATCCACTGTGCCGGTGGACGCCGTGTCGCTGATCTGCTTGCCGGCGAGCGTGGACGTCACGAACCCAGCTTTGCTCATAGTGAGTGTGTGCAGCTCGCCGGACGTGCCGTCGATTCCGCGCAGCTCGAGCAGCCCGCCTGCATCTGTCACTGCGCCACTCGGGGCCGTGCGGGGTGGCGTCACGGCCCCTCCGCCGTCCAGTGCCGCCGCGACGGCGACGCCGGCGATGTCGATCCCGCCGCTGCTCACGTGGATCGTGATGGACGTGTAGTTCAGTCCCAGAGCGAGGGCGCCAGTTGCGGCGGTCGTCACCGACACGGGGGTCGGGTCCGCGCTCGTGACGTACCCAGGCTCAACGACGGTGACCGCGTAGTCACCTGCAAGGATTCCGCCGCCGCCAGCGGGCGCGCCGAAGTCCGCGACGCCACCACCCGACGTGTCAATGCTCACCGTTTCCAGCCCGGTGAGAGTCACGGCGGCGCCGTCCAAGGCGACCTGATCTCCCGCCGAATCCTCGCCGGTCACAGTGACGGTCAGTTGCACGTTGGCGAGGGTGATCGGGTTCGTGCTTGTCAGGTCGGTGGCCCCGGACTCAAGGACGTTGACCGGTGTCAGCGAAGCGTCTTGGTACCGCGTGGAACCTGTGTCGGCGGGGCCTGTGACCGAGATCGTCAGATCGGTGGGCGCGTTTCCGGCGTCCTCCGGGCCGGCCTTTGTCGGCACCTGTAGCAGCGTCGCAATGCCCGAACCGTCCGTGGCCTCCGAGATGCCATCGATGGCCACGGTGGCGCCCACGATCGCCGCGGGTGACCCGGCCGCGTCCTGCACCAGGACGAGAACCGATGTCGTGGTGAGGGAGACGGTCTCCGCGTGCGCCCCATCGAAGGCGGCGATGGTGGCCGTATTGGTCAGGTAACCCAACGACCCGCCCGACACAGCGACGTGGTACGTCGCGCCTTCAAGGAGTCCCGCGAACGTGACCGCGCCCGCGACGGTCAGCTTGTGGGGGTCGGCGTCCGCGACTGTCGCCGGGGTCGTCGTGTCGCTCTCGAAGACGCTTACCAAGGCGCCGTCGATCGCCGAAGAGGTATCGTCGACGTTCACTGTCAGCGACGTCGCAGGCAGCGCGTCGTCGTCGTTGAGGATCGTGACGACCGCGGTAGCGTCCGTAATCGTCGGAGGCGTTCCTGTCGCGCCTCCGCCAGGCGACGACAGCGTGATCGTTAGGGTTTCGTTGATCTCCTTCGTGGCGTCATCCGCGATCGTGACATCTGCCGTGCTTGTCAGCGTGCCTGCTACGATCGTCACGGTCGCTCCGACGACGGCCGTGTAGTCAGTGTCGCCCGTGGTCGCCGTGCCGTCCGCGGTGTCCGCGACTGCTGTGACATCCGCCGTGCTGAGGTTCGACAGCGTGACGACGGCCTGCGCAAGTCCGGTGATCTCAGATACGGCGACGTCAGCGATGCTGATCGTGGGGACATCATCGTTGGTGACGGTCACCGTGCCGGACGCCGTGCCTATCGTCGGTGGCGTAGCGGTTGCTCCGCCGCCGGGGGACGACAGGTCGACCGTGAACGTCTCGTCCGGTTCGTCTGTTCCGTCGTCGTTGATGGTGACGGAAACCACGGCGGACGTGGAGCCTGCGGTCACGCTCACGAGCTGCGAGATGACGGCGTCGTAGTCCGCGTCTGTGGTGGTAGCCGTGCCCTCGCCCGTGTCGGCCTGAACGGTGACATCGGCGGTGCTGGCATTCGAGAGAGTGACCGTCAGGGTGGCGCCGCCCGCGGCCTCGGCGACCGAGATGTCGCCGATCGTGATCGTCGGGACGTCGTCGTTCGTGATCGTCCCGGTGGCCACGGTAGCCGCGCCGTCGAGCGTGGCGCCGCCTCCCGGGCTCGCGAGCGTGAAGGTGAAAGTCTCATCCGGCTCGTCCAACACGTCGACGCCGAAGGGCACATCCACGGTCGCGCTCGTCGTGCCCGTCGTGAAGGCCAACTGCCCAGGCGTGCCGGATGGCGTCTCGGTGTAATCGCCGGAGGCCGCATCGGTCGTTACATCAGTCGTAAAGTAGTCGACCGTGTAGCTGTACGATGCGGGCGCACCCGTCAGAGTTATCGTAAAGGTCGCCGGCCCGGAGTCCTCCGCGGCCGAAACATCGGCTACCGAGAACACGCCTTCCTGCGCGACCGCCGTTGTCGCGAGGAGGGCGACCATCAGAGACAGAGGCGCGGCAAGCCACGTGCGTCGCGGGCGCCCGCCGTCTTCAGTCGGTGTCGACGGACCCATAACCCAATTCCCCTCGGTGTGCTCGTGGCGTCCGCCTGCCGTCACGACGCCAAGCTTCCGCATATCCGTAATGGGCGCACGCGCCACGCCGCTTACTCTAACCGTCGCATCTAGTGGGGCATCTCGGGTCCAGCGGCTTCGTACGCCTGGTCTCGACGCTTGCCCGCGATGCCGAATCTTGCCCGAAAACCCAGACCTGTAGTCCGCCTACGCAAGGCACACAAGGACGCCACACCAACCGTAGCCTGCCAAAGACACCCCGCGCAACGCGTCAGCGCGGCCCCAACCCACAAGCGCGCATTTGCGAAACGGGCCGCTCGGAGCGCCCTTCGACGCCGCGCCCGAGCCCGACACAGCGCTACCTGCCGTGTTCATAAACGCCCGAGGGCGCCATTCGGTTCAGATAGATGTGACCGCGCCCCGCTTATTTCAGCACGACCATCCGGCGCATCATATGGCCACCCGCCGCAATGAGCTGATAGTAGTATACGCCGCTGGCGACTCTTTCGCCGTACGGGTTGGTCCCATCCCAGTGGGCAGCCTTGTCTCGCGACCGGTATGCCCCCGCCGACCGCTTCCCCAGATCGAGCTCGCGTACCAGGGAGCCACGCGCGTCATAGATGCGGATGAGGACCTCGCCGTCAGCATCGAGGCTGAACGGGATCCACGTCTCCGGGTTGAACGGATTCGGGTAGTTCGGATGCAGCGCGGTGCGATACGTGGCCGCCGCCGTGCGCATCCAGTCTAAAGTCAGGAGACGCCCCTCGGGGTCGCTGAACTGGGCCGTGTCGAGGCGTATCGCGCGCAGGGCGGCGGCGGGGTCGCCCTGCACGACGAGCCGCGCCAGCACACCCGATCCGTCCCCGTGAGACTCGGCCATCGCGCCCAGGCGCGCCGCGGCCAAGTCCACCCTCGTCCCGACCGCGGTCTGCGTGAGACGCGGCGTCATCCAGAACGACAGGGCGCCCAGCGCGTCGCCGGCTTCCACACGTGGGGCAAGAGTGCTTGAGAGCGTCAGCGAGTAGCCCGCGAGGGCCACCGACGACTCGGCCCGCGCCACGACTTCTGCCATGCCGTCCCCGAGCGACTGCGCCTCCAGAGTCAGGCGCACGACGGCATCGGCAGCCGTCAGGCGCGCCGGGGCAGCCTGCCCGATGCGCTCTCCGAACTGCGACGCCACCGTTACGAGGTCGATTATCGAGATGGAGCCGTCACCGTTGACATCGGCCGGGGCTCCGGGGTCCGCGGACGTGCCGAACAGCCGGCCGACAGTGACGAGATCGATGATGTCCACTACCCCGTTGCGATCGATGTCTCCCAGCAGGACGACCTCGCCAGTCTCACCGAGACGGACTGTCGCCGAGCCCGGGATCGATGCCGTCACGGTGCGGACGGGGGCGTCCCGCGTGGAATCCAGACCCGCCCAGATCGTGCGAGCCAGCAGGTACGCGACGGGCGACTCTCCGGTGATTACCACACCCGCCGGAACGGGGATGGTGAACCGCGCGGGCTCCACGAACGTCTCCGCGACGACGCCCTTCGGGTCGCGCACGGTGACGTCGCGCGCGCTGCCATCGATAGCCCGGCTGAGGGTAGGCAAGTCAGTGGGCGTAGTGATCTCGACCACGCCCGGGATGAGGATGTTCGGGAAGAGGCCGCGTCTTTGCATCACGAGGCGCGTGCCGTCGCCGAGTGTCGCCGCTCCCCCGCGCTCACGGATCAGCGTCGCGTTTACCACCGGAGAGAGCTTGGCCGGGTCGCTGTTCCCCGCGCCATCCACGGAAGCGATGGCGTAGTGGAACGTCTGACCCTCGGCCGCCGAGGAATCCACGTAGGTCGTGCCCAGAACATTGTCCGCGATGGGCGCAATGCCTTCCGCCACCTGGAATGCAAGGGCAGAGCGATACACCTTGTAGCTGTGCGCCCCGGGATCGGCCACCCACGCGAGCTTCATCCCGCGCGTTGTCTCGGCGGGGAGGATGGTGAGACTTGCAGGCGCGGTGGCCGGCGCGTCCACGTCTCGGGAGACGGTGACCTCGTCCGTGTCCGACACGTTGCCCGCCGCGTCCACTGCGCGTACGAACACGGTGTTCTGCGGCTGATCCAACGCTGCCGAAGCTGAAAACGCCCCCTGCGACAGGTCGATTGGCGTCTCATCGCCGTTCAGAACGAGGGTGAGCTGAGACAGGTCGCCCGTCCTGTCGTCCCGCACCGATCCCGTCACAGTGAGCTCCAACAGCGCGGAGGCCGACGGTATCGGATTCAGCGTCACCGTTGGGGGCTCGGCGTCCACGAAGAGGGTCAGAGACCCGGATCGATCGCTGAGATTCCCCGCGACATCCTGCGCCGTAGCGGTGATCGTGTTCTCGCCCACGTTCAGGGGCACCGACGCGAACGCGAAGTCGCCGTCCGCGGTCTCGACATCGACGCGCCCCGACGTGACGCCGTTCACGCGCAGCGAGAGGGCGATCGGCAACGCGCCGGAGCCCGCCAGGCCCGGGATGCGGCCGGTGACCACGCTAGACTGCTGGTTCGTCAGCTCTGGGAGCGTGTCGAACACGGGCGCATCCGGCGGGTCCAGGCTCACGCTGAACGACCAGGTGGCGAACGAGACGTTCCCTGACAGGTCCAACGCCTGGACGCCCATCGTATTGGCTCCCACGCCGAGAAGGCCCGGGCTCGTCGTAAGGGAACGCTCCAGCGCCGCGACGCTCGCCGCCGCGCCGCCAGCGCCGTCGCCCGACAGCGAACGCTCCAGCGCGTTGAGTTCGAGGGGGTCGAACGACGCCCCTCCGCCGCCGGTCAGCGAGCGCTCCAAGGCGTTGAGTTCCAGCGGGTCCAACGCGAACGTCGGCCCGCGCGACGCTTGGTACGGCGCGAACAGCCGACGCCCGTAGATTCTCACGACGCCCGTAACGCGGTTGAATTCCGCGATCCCTTCGTCGACGAGGCGTCCGAGAGACAGTGGCGTCTCGCCCTGCGGGTCGTTGACGAAGATCGCCACCGACTCGACGCCGCCGGCGTCGCCTACGGAGAATGCCAGAGTATCGAGCCCGGTGTCGCCGATGGTCTGGCCCGGCGCGGGGAACAGGATCGTGATGGCCGGCTCACTCACATCGTCCGCGTCGGTGTCGATGTGGAACGTCCAGGACACTTCCGTCGGATTGCCCACGCTGTCGGATATGCGGACCACGACGCTATATGAGGTCAGATTCTCCAGCGCCGGCACGAAGGCGAACTGCCCGATGTTGGCGTCGAATGCGAAGTCGGCGTTGCTGACCACCGATTGCAGCGCGCCATCTACGGGGCCAAACAGCACATCCAGGGTACTCAGGTCGACGTCATCGTCGACGATCGTGGCCGCCACGAGCGGCGAGAGAGATGGCACGATCTCGCCGTCTGAGGGGACGATGCCGGCCACCTCCGGCGCGGAGCCATCCACAACAAACGCGACGCCGCGCCGCGCCTCGTTGCCGGCCAGATCCCTGACGACGATCGCCGCGAAGTGGCGGCCGACGTCGAACGCGTCGTCGGCGACATACTCGAGTGTCGAGTCGTCGAGGAAGGCGCCCGGAACAACCGCGTCGTCCAGCGTGAGCACCGCCGACGCGGCATCGATCCCGACCGCGTCGCTCACCTGCGCCCGGAGCGTATCCGTACCCGCCTCGACCGTGGAGTCGGGCGTTGGGAAGACGAAGCCGGCCAAAGGCGCCGTGACATCCAGCACCACCGCGCGCGGCTCGGATGTGGCGACGTTGTCGGCTTCATCGGCGACGGTCACGGACACGACGTTGGCGCCTTCGATCAGGCGCGCCGGGCCGCCGGTCAGCAGATCTCCCTGCACCGATGTCGCCACCGGAAGGCCGTTGACGAATACCGTCGTCGTCACGCCATCGGGGACGCCGGAGCCGCTGATGAGAAGGTCTGGAATGTTGGTCGCCGAGGGAAGGTCCAGCGTGGGAGGAATGAGCTGCGTGCGCACGAGGATCGCCAGCACGACAGGATCGCCCGGGTTGCCGGCGACATCCTCGACGCCGAGCACGACAGCGTGCGAGCCCTCCTCGGCCTCCTGGACACTGAACGACGCCACGTCGCCCTGGATCGCCGGCTCAATGGACTCGCCGTCGTAGGACACGTATATCCGCGCCACGCCAGAGAGATCGTCTGTCGCGCGGAATTCGATGTCGAGATCGGTGACGGCTACCTGAGTCTCAACGCCCGGCGTCATTGCGATGCCGTTGACACGAGGACTCAGGATAGTCGGTGACGTGACGTCGGCGAGTCTCGTGTCTGTCGTGAATGTGCCGGAGAGCAACGCCACGTTGCCGACGACATCCTCCGCGGAGAGCGTCAGCACGACTTCCTCGCCGTCCTGCAGTTCGGCCTCCGGCGTGTAGGAGAACGCCCCCTGCGCGGCGTCGTAGCCCGCGGGAACGGTTTCGCCGTTCACGGTCAGCGTCACACTGTCCGCGTCCACCCCGCTGAGGTCGTCCGCGACGACGCCCGAGATCGCGGGCGTGAGAGTTCCCGTGGCGGCGCCGGGCGTCGGAGTCACTATGCGGAGATCGGGTGGCTCGCGGTCGAGGAGGACGGTCATCGCGTTCGAGGGATCGGAGAGAGACCCGAGCGCGTCGCGGGCCTGCGCAGCCACCTCGTGAGAACCGTCGGCGCCGAACGACGCCTCGGCCGTCCACGCGCCATCGGCATCAGCGCTGGTGGTCCAAAGCACGCTCCGCCCGTCCGTGACGACCACGTTGACAAGAGGCGCGGCTGATCCGCTGACCGTCACCGACTGTTGCGCCGTGACGAGGTCGGCAGTGTCGATGGTGGGCGCGGCGGGCGCGAGCGTCGTGACGACAAACGACCACTCCGCCGATCCCTCGTTGCCGGCGAGATCCGCGAACGTGGCGGAAACCGTGTGCTCGCCATCCGCAAGGACCTGCGGCGCCTGCCCAACGACGGCGCCGCTACGGTCGTCGGCCGGGAGGTACTCGGTCGCGATCTCGACGCCGTCCAGGTGCACGACGATGCTCTCGGGATCGGCGCCCGCGGCGGCATCGCTAACCGTGAGGCGTATCTCAGGCAGCGTCTCGCGAGTTTCTCCCACGGGCCGGAACGAAGTGCCGTCCGGGGGCGATTCGTCGTCGGCCGCCAGGGAGGCGATGAACGTCCACGCCTCGGTTGTGGCGAGACCATTCCGTTTGAGGGCGCGCACCGTGACGAGGTACGCCCTCTCGTCGAAGACTTGCTTCCGTGCCAAGAATATCCCGGCGACGGCGTCGAATGTGACCTCGACGGGCCGGCCGTTCAGTTTGACCGTCNCCTCGTCCGGCTCGCCGCCGCTGAGACCGTAGTCCACCTTGAACGATATGAGGGCGTCCAGCGTGCTCAGGATGGAGCCGCGCGCGGGCGCCAGAATCTCGACGGTCGGCGTGGTACTGTCGATCGCCGCCACGACGACGCCAGACGGCGCGCTTGTCAGGCCCAGCAACTCGACTGTCGCCCACAGGTCGTGAGTCCCCTCGGTCATATCGGCGGTTATGAAACGGAACCCGCCTTCGTCGTTCGCCTTCGTCTGGCCTTCACCTCGGCCGTCGATGTACAGCGTGACCAGGCCACCGGGCGTGTGGCTGGCGCCCGTAACCACCAGGGACAAGGCCGAAGACGGCGCGATTGGATCTAACGCCGGGGCAGGAGGCGGCGTATTGATGACTGGCAGGCCGGACGACACACGCTCGCCGCGATCCCCGACGCTCGCGCGCAGTTGGTACAGCGCGCCCGTCTCGTCGGGGGCGTCCATGTGAGACATCCACGTGAACTCGTGGCCCCCGCTGGCGAGCCCGTCGACATCTCCGCTCACGGACGCGGGCGACCAGTCGTCATCGTCCTCCCGGCGGTACTCGACCGTGAGACTCACCGTCTCGCCGGGAGTGGGGTTGTCGATCGCAAAGCCGACGGCGATGTCCTCGGTCGCCCCTGTCGGCGTGAGCGCCGAAATCGCGATCGGCGCGTCGGTCACGGTGGGTCCATCGCCAGCTCGCTCCAGCAACGTCAGGCCGAACGAGGCCACCACGCGGAAGGCGTAGACGCCCGCCGGCAGCGTGAGGGTAGCTCCAAACGACGCGCCCTGCTGGAGGTCCGCGTCCGCGTCCGGTGTAAGGGCTGCCTCGAGCTCGAAGCCGTCGTCGCCCGTGACGAACAGGTTGGCGACCGCCGGAGCGTCCCCGGCTGGGTTGCGGAAGACGGTCACGAATCCGTACGTGTCCGCGGCAGTGCCGACGCTTGGACTTACGAACGCCTCCAGTATCTCAGGATCGCCGTCGGCGAGCAGCTCCTCGGGCAGCACGGNTATGAGGAAGCTACGCGTCGCCTGGCCCCCGCGGTCGTCCGACGCGGTCACCACGGCGCGGTAGGCTCCGTCCGATTCCGGCCCAGGGCTCAGCGTCAGTTCGCCGGTGGCCTCGTCGAAGCTCATCTGACTCGGCGGAAAACCGGTAGTCAACTCGACCGTCAGGGCGTCGCCGTCCGGGTCCGCGGCGGCGGCGCGCAGATTCGCCGTAGCTTGCTCGCCCACGGTCAATACGATGTCCGCCAACTCCGTGAGAGTGGGGACGTGGTTCGGCGCCCGCAGCACGGTCACGAACGCCACCGTCTCGGTAACGCCACCATGAGCGTCATCAACGGTGACGGTGATCGCGTAGTCGTCGTCGCGCGCGTCGCCTTGGGCGGTCGTCCACTGGAAGCTCCCGGCCTCGAACGTGGCCCGCGAGGGCAGCGGCGCAGCGGAGTACGTAAGGGCGTCGCCGTCCGCATCCGAGGCGGAGACCGCGAGCGTCACGACTTCACCCTCGACGACGGTCATGGGACTCACGGCGTCTACTACCGGCGCGACGTTCGCGACGCCCTCCAGAGCGACATCGATCGACGCGGTGTCGCGCTGGCCGCCGCCGTCCGTCGCGATCAGGACCAGAGAAAACGCCTCGGCGTCTCTCGGTGGGTCGAAGGCGATCGTCGCGCTCGGGGACTGCGGATCATCCGCACGTGTCACGCGGGACCACGACGGCAGCCCGCGAGCCTCCAGGCGCAGCGTGTCGCCATCGGGGTCGGAGACGCTCACGCGGAACGCCGCCGACTCCCCGCGCGTAAGCGTGAGCGTGTCCGGCACGGAGCCATCGTCGCTCAGGCGTAACGCGGCCCCGGTCGCGAGGGGTGTGACCTCCAGGACCGGTGGCCGGTTCACATCCAACACGTCCACCCTCACCGACTCGACAGCCGTCAGGCCGCCGATATCCTCGGCGAGCACGGAGAACGTGTACGCGCCCGCCCTGTCAAAGCCGATATCCACCCACACGATCGACGACGTCAGTTCCTCGAACGTAGCGCCTCCCGCGAGGCCCGACACGGACACCGACACATCTCCATCCTCGGGGTCCGACGCGGCTATCGGGATGCGTAGCGAATCACCCTCCGACGCGACAACGTCGTCGATCGGGGCAATCACCGGCGGGCGATTGACGTCTTCGCCCACGGATATCTCGGTGGTCGCCGTCACGGATGTCGTGCCATCGTCCGCGAACCACTGTATGGCGATGAGCTTGCCCGTGAGCCGGCCGCCGGGCCCGAAGGTCAGCGTCTTCGAGCGTTCTTCTCCCGACACGCTCACCTCGGCCGTATTGAAAGAACGTAGGGAGGACGCCATGGCGCCGACGACATCGGCGTCTGATCGCGTCCGTAGGACCGCGGAGATCGTGATTTCGTCCTCGATATCCGCATCCGTGACCTCGACGGGGATCCTCATGCTCTCCCCGACGGCTGCCACAACAGCGGGGGCGGCGTCGATCGTCGGCGCGTTGTTAGACCGCGTCACCGTGACGATCGTGGCGTACTCGATCGGTTCGTTCACGCCGTCGGACACCTGCATGTCCACCCGGAACTGCGCGCGAGGCCCTTCGATATCCGCCACGTGGAATGTCGTCTCGCCGCTGCCGGCATCCACGGCCACACTGGGCTCGGCGCCCTCCCCGGTCGCTGTCTCGACGGCGACCAGCTCGAATGTCAGCGGGTCGCCGTCGGGGTCTGTCGCGGATGGAGTGAAGGTGACTTCCACGCCCGCTGGCGTTGTCAGCGATCGTGCTGGGGAGACGGCCGGCGGGTCGTTCAGGATCGTGCCGGTCTGCACCTCGACGACCACCGTTGCCACTTCGTCGGAGCCGTCCGCTGTCAGGGAAATCACCGCGACGCCGGCCGCGCCGAACTCAAGAGTCAGCTGCGATCCCTTTACCGTCGCGGCCACGATGTCGGGGTCGGAAGACGTAGCGCTGAGCGTGACTTCCGAATCGGGATCGAGGAACAGCGGAGTTGGAGTGTCCACATTGACCGTCCGCGACTCGCCACCCGCCGTCACACGCAGGTTGGGCAGCGACCGCGAGGGATTCAGCGTCGGGGGGTCGTCCACTTCGACCACGGTGATCGCGAATCTCGCGGGCTCGCTGAATGTTTCGCCGTCGCTTGCTACGACCGTGAACCCGTCGTCTCCGCTGTAGTCTCGGTCAGGCTTGTAACGGACGGCCAGGCCGCTGACGCGTAGGGCCCCGTGCTCGGGCGCCGCGCTCAGCGAGAGGGTGATGTCGTCCCCGTCGGGATCGCTTGCGTCGATGGTGAACGCGACTTCCGCGTCCTCGTTCGTCGCCACGGACCCGCCCTTGACGATGGGACTCGCGTTGCCGACGGTGATCCGCACCGGGACAGGGAGGCTCGTCGCCTTCCCATCACTGGCCGTGAAGGTGAACAGGTCAGCGCCGACGTAGCCCTCGTCCGGCGTATACGTGGCCGTCGATCCCGCTATCGAAACCGCGCCGTGCTCGGGCGGCGTGTCGACCGCGAATGTCAGAATGTCGTCCGAGTCGGCGTCGGAGCCCGTGAGCGTGATGTCGGCCGACTTGCCGCGCGCCACTGTCACGGGAGCCACCGCGCCGGCGATCGGCGGCAGATTCCCGTCCGTAACGGTCACCGTGATGGCGAGAGGGTTCGAGATCCCCCCTAGATCGTCCGTGACCGTTACCGAGAAGGTGTCGATGCCCGTAAACGCCGCGTCCGCCGTGTACCTGACCCGAGGCGGCCCTACGCCGGTCGATACGACGCCCGCGCTCGGACCGTCGACTACCGTCACCGCCACAACAGCGCTGTCCGGGTCCGGGTCGATCACCCCCAACGGGATTGCCAACGGTTCGCCCGGCGCGACGACGAACGGCCCCCCGCCATGCGTCACCGTCGGCAGCGTGTTGTCGCCTCCCACGACCACCGAGAATACCTGCGCGAACGTGGTGACATTGACGCCTCCCGGCGGCCCGTCGTCGGTCGCGGCGAGCGTCACCTCGACGCGTCCGCCAGCATCCGGCACGGGCGACAGCGTCATCACCCGGTTCGGCCCATCGCCGGTGACGACGGGGGCGGGCAGGATCGCCGGGTCGCTCGTGATCGCGGTCATCGTGACCTGCTGGCCGAACTCGTCGGCGCCGCCGCCAGGGCCGATGCCCGTGACGGGCAGCTCCAGCACCGTGTTCTTCCGCATCGTGATATCGCCGATGGGGTCGAATGTCGGGGCGTCGTTGGCCGCCTCGATGACCACGCGGAACTCTCGCCGGAGTTCGCCGACGTGCGCCCCCGCGCTGCCTCCGTCGTCCGAGGCGATCACGGTTATCACTACGATGCCGGACTGATTCTCGGCGGGGATGAACTGGAGAGTCCGCGTCCCGCCCGACCCCTCGATCGCGGGTGCGGGGACGATGAACGCATCGCTACTGACCGCCGCAAGGGAGACGAACTGCCCGGCTTCGTCCGCGCCTCCCCCCGGCCCGACGTTGACAATCGGGATCGCTAGCGGCACATCCTCGGTAGATAGGAGGTCGAGGAGCGCGTCGAACGTCGGGGGATCGTTGACGCCCTCGACCGTCACGGTGAAGCTCGTGGTGTCGACCCGCGATGTCGTCGATTCGTCCGCGGCCAGAACGGTGATTTCGGCTTCGCCAGCGAAGTCCTTCGCGGGGGCAACTGTGAGTTCGTTGCCCACGACGTTCACGCCCACCTGGGGCTCGTCGCTCAGGGCCGAGTACGTCACGCCCGCTTCGTTCACCGCCTCGAGCGTCACGGTGATTTGAGTCTCCTCGGCCATCGTCTGGTCGGGAATGGGCGACAGGATCGGCGCGGTCACGGTGACGTCGAAGCTCAGAGGGGTCGCGAGCCCCGCCGTGTCGGTTGCCGTGACCGTGATGGTGGCCGTGCCCTGCGCCTCCAGGGCGGGGCGGAGGGTTAGCTCCGTGCCGTTGATTTCCGGGTCGGAGATGATGTCCGTGCGGCTGGACTCGGCGGAGTAGGTCAGGTGACTGACGGGCGTCTCATCGTCGAAGAACACGGATTCCGTGGCCGAGGGCGCCAGTTCGATGCGCAATTCATCGGGCAGGGAGTGGACCGTCTGGTCGAAGATGATCTCGCGTATCGTCGGCGGGGCGTTTACCTCGGATACACCCAGCCCGATCAGCGACAGGTGCTCGACCGTGAACGTCATGAACGTGGCGCCGCGCGCGACGACCGGCAGCACCTCGATGGTCGAGCCGGATATCACGAACGGGACGAGCGTTATCGGGTCGATTACCGAGCCGTCTTCGAGCGTCAGGTCCTGCTGCGAGAACAGGAACGTGATGTCGATGGGTTCCGGGAAGTCCGAGACGACCGTCGTCGAGCGGAGCAGCGTGATGTCGCGTATGAGGTGCGTCTGCGGGACGCTGAACCCGGACGGCGTCAGCTTGTTGCCGGACGCGTCGCCGGTCGTGGCCACCGCGACCAGAACAAGAGGGTCGCCGCCGAACACCGAGGCCGGCACGGACGCCTGGACGATATTCCCGGACGTCAGCACTCCCACGCCGCCCGACGATGGCGGATCGACAGGATCGGATATCGCGTCTGAGCTCACCGAGATCGTGTAGAAGGTCTTCTGCCCAAGCGGCACGTCGAGCGACTGTGTCGTCCGCAGGTCGGCATTGATGCCCAGGTCCGAGTTGATGATCCGCGCGGTGTTCCAGAACAGCCCGAGGTCGAAGACGTCCCACCCGAGCTCCCACGCGTCGGGGGCCAGCGAGAACCCGGCGTCGACTACGAGTGTCCACGACATCCCGACGTTCGGGTCCGCGGGGAAGCCTCGGAAGTCAGACTGCAGTTGCTGTGTAAACTCGGCGTGCGCGTTGTTAAGAAGGTACACATCGGGCCGCGTGTCGGGCGGCGGAGGGGGAGCAGACTGATCGATGTCGACGGCCGCCCCGACGCCCAGATTGTCGAAGCCGTCGCTGGCGTCGGGGTGCAGGCCGAATTCGAGCACGGGAAGGAACTTCGCCTCGCCGTTGAGCGAGCCAGACACCTGGATTCTCCCGATCCAGTTCTCAGTGCTCGCGCTCGCCGCAGCGGCGATCCATAGGCACGCCAGAATGCACCCAACACTCAGCCCGGCGCGCGACGCCGGGGCGCGACGGAATCCGTCACTCATGATTTCGGCTCACTGTTCTCCCCAAAACCTGTCAAGACCGTGGGCCGCGACACCGCGCGGCGCCGAGCCCGACGACGCGGTTGGACGCGCGTCCCACCTCCCCCTAAACGATAGCCCACGGGGAAGGTTGAATCGCCGGGCGTGTATCTCAGTGTGTCCGCGGGGCCCGCAATGCACGGATGGAGCGTGGGTCGGCGCATGGTCATCGGTCTCGCATTGCTCCCGGGGCTTCGGCGCGTGTCCGAGATGGCCGGAGTGGGCGTCGCGCCACAAGACTAATGAACGCCCGCGACGATCCAGGCGGTTTACCGGCGTGAGAGAATGCCGCGCGCAGAAATCGGGGAGAAACCGCTCGCGAGACCCGGCTATGTACAGAGTGACGTGGTTCACCTCACGAAGGAGCGATACCCATGCCGAGGCGCGCAAGTCTGGTATGCGCCGTTGCCACTGTGTTCGCGCTGGCCGCCGTTAGCAGCGTACGCGGCTTGGACTGGCAGCAGACGAACGGCCCGGATGCGGGCGAAGGGCAGACAGTCTTCGTCGCCGCCAGCGGAACGCTCCTCGCGAGCGTCGCGGACACTGCGGTGTACAGGTCGGTCGATGGAGGCGACACGTGGACGCCCGCGGCCGGCGTCGGGCCCGCGATTGGACACTACGCGAGCGCCAACGGCTACCTCTATGCAGCACATCGGGGTGAGGGCGTCTACCGCTCGGATGACGACGGGGCCACATGGGCCCTCTTGCCGAATGGGCCGCCAAAGGGCATAGGGTCTCTCGCCGTGTCGGGCACGACGGTCTACGCGGGCTCGGCGTACGCCGGTCCGACAGGCACGGCGACGGCCTATCGCTCTGGCGACGACGGGGTGTCGTGGACCGAAGGAAGCGCGGGACTGCCGCAGGACGAGACCTACGTTATCGCGATGGCGACCCTTGGCGCGAGCGTCTATGCAGCGGTGGCGCCGGGCGCCGATGCCGACGTATGCCGCTCGGACGACGGCGGCGCAAACTGGGTGAGAAAGACGGTGAATGCAGCGACAAGGCTGCCCGCGGCGAACGGGCTCGTCGCGATTGGTTCCAGCCTCTACTTCAGTAAGAACGACCACGGTCAGAGCTTCGACATTCTCCGCACCGACGACGGAGGGGACACCTGGGCGAGTGTCGCGACCGGCCTGCCGACCACGGGCTCGACCGCCCCGAGCCCCGTCGTCGAGCTCGGCGGCAGCCTGTTCGTAGGCATACACCAGAACGGCATTTACCGCTCCAGCGACAGCGGGGCCTCGTGGACGAAGAAGTCCGACGGCTTCTTCAACCTGCGAGTCAACGCGTTTGCGGCGTCCGCGACCACCGTATACGCGTCCTCAGTCGCGGGCCTGCATCGCTCGGACGACAACGGTGAATCCTGGGCGCGTGCCATGGGCGGGATACACAAGGCGCAGGTATAGGATCTGCATTCGCTCGACGGCGTGGTATACGCGGCGACCCCGCATGGCGTGTTCCGGTCGGCCGACGCCGGCATCACATGGCTGGACAGCAGCTACGGTCTCGGCTCCCCCTACATCCGCGGCGTCACGAACGTCGGCACGGACCTCTACGCCGCGCAGTACAACTTCTCCAACGCCATCGACGTCGGTGTCTGTCGTTCTGTCGACGCCGGGGCAACCTGGGCTCCCACGGCCGGACCCATATACGGCGTGACGAGCATCGCCGGCCATGATGGCGTCCTGTACGGGGGCTCGGACGGCGACGGCGTGCTGGTGTCGTCTGACAACGGTTCCACGTGGGTGCAAAAGAACGCCGGGCTGGTCTCCGACGGCCTGCGTGTCTATGCGATGCGCGGCGAGGGCGCCAGCGTGTACGCCGGGACATTCGACGGCCTGCACCGAACGGACGACGGAGGAGACTCGTGGGTCGCCCTTGGTCCTGCCGGCGCGCACGTGCACGGCATTGCCTTCGCCGGAGGGAACATCTACGTCACCGCGTCGAATACGCAGGAGGTGTACGTCTCCTCGGACCAGGGGTCTACATGGACGGGCGCTGCCGCAGGCCCGAGTCTGAATCAACTCGCCGAGTACGGGTCGACTGTGTTTGCAGCCTCGTTCGACGCCATGCGATCCGACGACGACGGCGCCACCTGGCAAGGCACGGGGGTCACCACGACGACCTACTCTGGCTCGTCGTCGGGAGCGTTGGAGGTCGTTGGGGACACGCTCTACGCCGGCACGATTCAGAACGGCGTCTATAGCGCGTCCCTCCTCGGCCCCGCCGTCACGGTGGCGCCGTCGACGGTCGACGCCGGGTCGGTCGATCTCGGCTCCCCGGCCACCGTGACGTTCGACGTGACGAACACGGGCAATGCGCTCCTTACCGTCAGCGACATCACGTCCGACGACGCGCAGTTCACGGTGGCGCCTCCGAGCTTCACGCTCGCCGACGGGGCAGGGCCTGAAACCGTCACGGTGACGTTCACGCCGACGGCCGCGGGAGCGCAGTCGGCGAACATCACCATCACACACGACGCGCCCGGCAGCCCGACGATAGTCGCCGCAACCGGGGCGGGCACGATCCCGCCGACCACTGTCGCCATCACATCGCCAACCGATGCCCAGGCGTTCGGGCCGGGAACCACGACCGTGTCGCTCGCCGTGGCCATCGCCACCCACGCCGACAGATGGGCGTGGCAGTTGGACACGCCATTCGCTGCCTCCGGCGCGGCGGGCGGGACCCAACTCTCCGTCGCCACCCCCTCGACTACAATCACTGGCCTCGTGGACGGCGCATCACACACCGTCTACGTGACGCTGGTGGACGCGGCTGGCGACGTCCTCGTGACGCCGGTGGAGGACAGCGTCACTTTCACCGTCGGCACACTCCCGGCCGACCACGTGCAGGTTCTCGGCACGCAAGGCGCCGCCGGGGCGACCGTTACCGTGCCGATTACGGTGTACGACGTGTCGGCCCTCGGCATCACCGGCGTCGACCTGACTCTGACCTACGACGCGACGATCCTCACGCCCACGAGCGATGGGAGCGGGACGACGGCGTTCAGCTTCGGGGACGTCGTCACGCCGACGTGGTCGCTTCAACAGAACGTCGTCACGCCGGGGCAGCTCGAGGTGGTCATGGGTGGCGCGTTCGACGGGCCGCTGACAGGCGCCGGCACGCTCGCCTACGTTGCGTTCGACGTGAACGTCGCGGCGACGGCGAACTCCACGAGCCCGCTGAGTCTCACACGCGCCGATCTCAACGAAGGCCTCGTCTCATCGACTGCGGTCGCTGGGGTGTTCACGGTTGTGAACTTCATGCTCGGCGACGTGACAGGCAACGGCGCATGGAGCGGATTCGACGGGTCCCACGTGCTGGAACACGTCGCTCGGGAGCTCCTTGACGGAGGCCACCACACGTTCCCGGTAGAGGTCGCCGCGCCGCCATGGGCTCCGCTGCCTCTGACCCATGACGAGGCGCACGTCGTGGCCAACGTCGGTGGCGATGTCGACGACGCCATCATCGCGATGGACGCGACGTACATCCTCCGGCGCGCGGTGAGCATCATAACCGGCTTCCCCGCGGAGGGCGTCGCCGCTCCAAGTCTCGACCCGGCCACCTACGACTATCAGTTCCACGCATCCTCCGTCTCGGCCCGGCCCGGAGGACGCATCGTCGTCTCTCTCGACGCGTCGGGAACGGCCGCTCTCTACGCCGGCGAGCTGGTACTGGACTTCGATCCGTCGCTACTCAGCGTGGTGGACGTGACCTTCGCCACCGGCGCGACGGCCGTGTCGCCGGAACGACCTATGATCACGCAGCACGCGAACGAGGGCCGAGTAGCGGTTGCGTTCGCGTCGGCGCGGCCCTTCGACGCGGCCGGGTCGACGCTGGACGTCGTCTTCGTCGCGTCGCGGGAGATCCACCAGGCCGCGTCTGGGGAGATACGCGCGTCGCACCTTCGGCTCAACCGGTCACGGGTCGAGGTCGCGTTTTCGCACCCGTTCCGCGTCGAGCCGTACCGCTTCCAACTGATGGCGAACTATCCCAACCCGTTCAACCCGGAGACGTGGATTCCATTCGAGCTGTCGGCGGACGCCGACGTGGTGGTGAGCATCTACGCCCTGGACGGCCGACGCGTGCGAACGCTGGATCTCGGCCCGCGTGCGATGGGCGAGCACACGGGTCGCGACGCTGCCGCCTACTGGAACGGGCGCAACGACACAGGCGAAGCGGTCGCCAGTGGGACGTACTTCTACGAACTCCATGCCGGAGACGAGCGGTCGGCCCGGCGGATGGTGCTGCTGAAGTGACAGCGCCGTCGCCCAGCGCCATGGTCTGCTCGCGGCGGCCCGGTGGAGAGGGAATCGACTTCCCGACCGCGTAGCACCACTGTGCACGCAGGTTTTGGGGAGGAATCCTCCGCGAGACGCGTCTACGTACTGAGGAGCCATGTTGAATCCGCCAAGGAGCGCCCGAATGCGTAGCCGAGTAGCCCCAATATGCGCCGTTGCGATCGTAGCTGTGTTTGCCGCCGTAAGCGACGTGCGCGGTCTCACCTGGGAACAGACGAGCGGCCCCGAGACCGGGGAGATCCGCGTTGTGTTCGCGGCGCCCGGCGGGTCCCTGTTCGCGGGGGTCGGAAATGGGGAGATATTCCGCTCCGACGACGGTGGCGCTACGTGGAGTGTGAAGGGCGAGGAGGTCCCCAATTCGGTCTACGACTTCGCTGCCTCGGCCTCCTCTGTGTACGCCGCCTCGATAAGCCACGGCGTGTACCGGTCGGACGACAACGGCGAAACCTGGGTGCACAAGGACAACGGGATGACCGGCGGCGTGTGGTCGGTCGTGGTTGCGGGCGCAACCGTATACGCCGGAGCGGCGAACGGGAACGCCGGCGTGTACCGCTCCGACGACGACGGAGACACTTGGGCCCTGAAGGATGTCGGGCTGCCAGCGGGTACGCTGGTGCCTGCGATGGCCGCGCTGGGGTCAACAGTGCTCGCGGCTACGCCGAACGCGGCTGGTAGCGGCGTGTATCGTTCCTCCGATGGCGGCGAAACGTGGTCCCTGGGCAGGTCTGCCGGCGCGACGGTGGGAGGGCTCGCTACCACCGGGTCGACGGCCTACTACAGCGCGCGGGGCCAGGTATACCGATCCGACGACGACGGCAGCACGTGGTCGGACGTCACCAACGGCCTGCCGCTCAACCCAGGGTACTTCGAAGCGCAGGCGATCTTCGCCGATGCGACCTCGGTGTTCGTGCACGTTGAACGCGAAGGCATCTACCGATCCGACGACGGTGGGGCATCGTGGATGGAGAAGAGCGCCGGGTTCTTCGCCGAAGGCACAGCCGCGGTGAATGCGTTCACGCATGACGGAGTCGCTCTGTTCATGGGCGGTCACGCCGGGCTGTACCGCAGCGCCGACAACGGCGACACGTGGGCGCCTTCGGCCGGCGGCATCCGACGCGCGCATGTGCATACCATGGCGCTGTCCGGCACGAGCATACTCGCCGGTGGCTTGCACGGCATCGATGTATCGCCGGATGGCGGGTCGTCGTGGATAAGGGGCAGCGCCGGCCTGGGCAAGGCGCGAACGGATGGCGTGACGTCGACGGCGAGTGGCGACCTCTATGCTGCCATCCGTGGCTGGCCCGGCGGCATGGACGTGTATCGGTCCGTGGACGGTGGCATCAACTGGACGGCGACGGCGGACATCCCCGCGCTGACCTGGGGCTTCGCGGTCGGCGCGTTGGGCGACACCGTGTACGTTGGCCCCGGTGACAACGCCGACGGGCTGTGGAAGTCCGACGACTCCGGCGCGAGCTGGCAACTGGTGACGACCCCAGTCGCCACGGTATGGACGATCAGGACCTACGGCTCCGACCTGTACATCGGCACGGGGGATGGCGCGTCCCGCTCGGCTGACGGTGGGCTGTCGTGGGAAACGCTTGGGCCAGCGGGCTTCACGGTCACCGATGTGAACGTCGTAGGAGGCGACATCTACGTCACGACTACGACAAACGGGGCGCAGGCGCACGTCACGACTGACGGTGGGACTACATGGACCGCAGCCGCTCTTGGCGGAACCGGCTGGGCGTTGGCGTCGAATGGGTCGGATGTCTATGCGGCAACCACCACGGGCGTGTATCGAACGGGCGACGCCGGACAGACTTGGGCCAACGAAGGGTTCTCGGGCACGAATCCGCGGTCGCTGCTAGTGGCGGCCGACACGCTGTATGTCGGCGCCCTCAACGACAGCGTGTATAAAGCGTCGCTCCTCGGCCCGACGGCCGATGTCTCGCCGACCACGGTCAATGTCGGCGTGGTCAGCGTCGGCGCCTCGGGATCCGCGACGTTCGACCTCACGAACACGGGCAACGGCCTGCTCACCGTCACCGACATCGCGTCCGACGACACGCAGTGCACGGTGGCGCCGACGGCATTCACGTTGGACGCCGGCCTGAGCCAGACGGTCACCGTGACGTACACGCCGACGGTCGTAGGCTGGGAGACCGCAACGCTGATGATCATCCACGACGGCGCCGGCGCGACGACGGTCGCTGCGAGCGGCGTCGGCTCCGTGACGCCACCCACAGGCGACCTGCTCGCCGACACCCGGATCGCCATCTCGTCCTCGCGGGACGGTAACTCCGAGATCTACACTATGCTCAGCGACGGGTCGGACCCGACGCGTCTCACCACGGAGACCGCCCTCGACGGCCATCCGTCGTTCTCGCCGAATGGGTCGCAGATCGTGTTCTGGTCCGACCGCGACGTCGCGAACGGTCGCGAGGTGTTCGTCATGGGCGCGGACGGGCTCGACCCGACGAACCTCACGAACCAGACGTGGCACGACGGGGATCCCTCCTGGTCGCCCGACGGCCTGCGGATCGCGTTCCAGTCGGATCGCAGCGGCGCCTTCGAGATCCACACGATGGACCCGGACGGACTGAACGTGTCTCAGGTGACGAATGACGGAGCGGCCGAGGCGCCGCAATGGTCTCCCGACAGCTCGAAGCTGGTGTACACGAGCGGCTACCCCGGCGACATCATCGTCGTCCGGGCAGACGGCTCCGACGCGATGAACCTGACGGACGGCGCCATCGCGGGCAAGAACGCGGTGTGGGCGCCAGACGGAGCCAAGATCGCGTTTGCCGCGAACACGGGAAGCGATTCGGAGATCTACACGATCGGCGCGGACGGGTCGAATCTCACCAACCTGACGAACGACGCCGCCAACGACACGATGCCCTACTGGTCTCCCGACGGAACGACCGTCGCGTTCACATCGGACCGAAGCGGCGACAACCAGGTGTACGTGATGGACGCGGGCGGCGGCGTCGCCACGCAGCTCACGGCGCCCCCGGGCGTGAACGATGCGGCCATGTGGTCTGCGTTCCTCAGCCTGGGTGACGTCACGCTCACGGTCGCGAACGCGCAGGGGCAGATCGGCAGCGTGGTGACCGTCCCCATCGACGTCACCAGCGTCGAGGGTCTCGCGGTCGTGGGCATAGAGCTGACCCTCACGTACGACGCGACGCTGCTGACGCCGCAGGACGACGGTGTAGGGAACACGACGGCAGTCACGCGCGGAGACGTAATACCACCGACATGGACCCTCCTGCAGCACGTGCCCGCCGAGGGCGAGCTCAAGATCGCCATGGCTGGGGAATTCGCGACCCCCGCGACTGGCGAGGGCGAGGTCGTTTCGGTTGTGTTCGACATCTCGGCTTCCGCCACGGCCGGGGCGACGAGCGCGCTGAGTCTCACGCAGACGCGCGTGAACGAGGGGGTCATCACGTCGGCCGCCGTGGATGGCGCGTTCACCGTGCTGAGTCTCGTGTACGGCGATGTCACGGGGAATGGGGATGTCAGCGCGCTCGACGCGGCCTGGGTGCTGGAGCACGTCGCCAACACCGCGGCCGAAACCCCGATCGCATTCCCGATCGAGGAGACCGCCCCGACGTGGGCGCCGGAGCCGTTGACGCCGGAAGACGCGCTGGAGGTCGCCGACGTGGACGATGACGGGACGATCATGGCCCTGGACGCCTCGGAGATACTGAAGTTTCTCGTGGGTCTCATCCCCAACTTCGCGGCCGAAGGCGGAGCGGCGACGGCCCCGAGCGCCCGTGTGGCGGCTGCGCAGATCCGCATGGAGGCCTCCGCGACGGCGTACAGGCCCGGCGGGGTCGTCACCGTGTCGCTTGACACGTCGGGCGTCGCGGATCTGTACGCGGGCGAGTTGACCCTCGAGTACGACGCGCGCGTCTTGCGGCCGGTCGACGCGACGCCAGCAGTCGCCGATGTCGCGAACGCGGATGACTCGCCGCTGCTCGTGTATCGCGAAGGCGACGGGGTCGTCGGTGTCGCCTTTGCGTCGGCGCGGCCGATCGACGAGACGGCGACCGGCATCGACGTCGCGTTCGAGATCGCGCGCAATCTGCCGGGGCCTATCTCGGGCGTGATCCGCGCGTCTCACGTGCGTCTCAACCGGACGACTCTGGACGCGGCGTTCACTCACCGATACGACATCCGGCCGTACGAGTTCACGCTCTACGCGAACTACCCCAACCCGTTCAACCCCGAGACGTGGATTCCGTTCGAGCTGTCGGCGGACTCCGATGTCGTCGTGAGCATCTACGCCTTGGATGGGCGGCGGGTGAGGTCGTTGGACCTCGGCGCGCGCGCGCTGGGCGAACACACCGGGCGGGACGCCGCGGCCTACTGGAACGGTCGAAACGACTCCGGGGAAGCGGTCGCCAGCGGGACGTATATCTACGAGCTCCGCGCCGGGGCCGACCGGTCCACGCGGCGAATGGTGTTGCTGAAGTAGGGGTCGCAGGCGCCACCGGGCCCACGCCGGCCTTGTGGGCGCCGGTCCGCGCGAGATACCACACATGCTCAGAAGGGCGACGGGGCGACGCGGTCAGTGACGCCAGACGTTGCGCATTCCTACCGAGGCGGACGGCGTCACGATGGTCCACCGGTGGAAGCCCGCGGACGAAATGCGGGTGGTCACCAAGAGCACGCCGCTCGTGGAAGCGCGCGGCCTCGTTACCGGCCGCGCGCGGTTCGGCGGCGATGTGCGCCCGTCGCGCTCGCTCGTCGGCCGCTTCCTCTCCTGCCCGCATCCCAACGTGACGATACGCAGCATCGACATGCGCGCCGCCACCGCGCTCCCGGGCGTCAAAGCGACGTGGACGGTGTTCGACGCGCACGAGAACTGGGAGCACACGCGCGCTGGACGGTTGCGCTACGCCGGTCTGTACGTGGCCGCCGTGGCGGCCGTGTCCAAGGATGTCGCGCACGACGCTCTCCGACTCATCCGGGTGGAATACGAAGAGCATCCGTTCGTGATCCAACCGACCGCGTCCACGGCGGCCGACGCCCCAGTCGTGTTCGACGGCTTCGCCAACGTCGAGGAGCTGTACTCGCACGAGGAGGGCGCTGTCGATGCGGCGCTTGCCGGGTCGGCGGCGGTCGTGGAGGGGACATACAGCACGCAGACCCACGGGCACGCCTGCCCCGAGCCCGCGGGTGGCACGTGCGAATGGGACGACGACGGAAACCTGACAGTATGGTGCGCCACCCAGGCGGCATTTGCGTGGCGGACAAGCTTGGCCCGTACGCTCGATATTCCGCAGCATAGGGTCCGCGTCATCTGCGAACACGCGGGTGGCGCTTTCGGGAGCAAGGTCTGGCTCGCGGACTGCGTCGCGGTGGGGGCCGAGCTCGCGCGGGCCGCCAGACAGCCGGTGCGCTGCTTCTACACGCGCGAGCAGGAGCACACGATGCCGGGCGCCCGCCCGGCGGCCGTGCAGCGCGTCCGGCTTGGTTCTGACGCCCTGGGCGTTCTCACCGCGCTGGACTACGACGCCGAGGCCGTGAGCGGCGTCGTGGGCGAGGCCCCGTTCCCGGCGCCGTACATCTACCGACCCCCGCATTGGCGGGTCCGTAGGCGGGTCGTGCGCGTCAACACGGCGCCAGAGCGACCCATACGCGGTGGCGGCGCGCCGCAGTCGGCGTGGGCGATCGAACGCGCGGTGGAGGACCTCGCCGGCGCCCTCGGCATGGATTCGCTTGGGTTCCGTTTGCGAAACAGCGCATCCCCGCTCCGGCGGCGGCAACTTCGGCGCCTTGCGGAGCTTATCGGTTGGGATCGCCGAACGAAATCGCCGTCGCCGTCGCCCGTCAGGCGGGGCATCGGCATCGCGTGTACGGAGTGGGATACGCCGGGCGGCCCCGCCCACGCCTCGGTAGAGATTCAGTCCGACGGCGCCGTGCTCGTCCGCTCCGGCGCGCCGGAGTTCGGCACGGGCATCCGCACCGCGATCGCCGTTGTGGTCGCGGAGGAGTTCGGGATTCCCGTTGACTCCATCACCTCGCTGGTGGGCCACACGGACTTCCCGTACGCGCCCGCCACATGGGGATCGACAGGGACGGCATCCGTAATCCCCGCCGTCAAGGTCGCGGCGCGCGACGCGCTCGATGGTCTTCGTGCGCGTGTGGCCGAGGGATTCGGAGTCGCCACGCAGGCCGTCTCGGCGGACGGTGGCGTGCTGACCGTGCGGGGCGCGGGGCAGAACCGCGCCCTTACATGGGCCGAAGCGTGCGGCGCGCTGGGTGACGAGCCGGTCCACGCGTACGGCCTTCAGGATAGTGGCCTCTCCGGGCGCGTCGTCGCCGGGTGCTGCGGAGCCGAAGTCGAGGTGGACACCGAAACCGGCTCCGTGCGCGTCGTGAAGATGGTCTCGATCCAGGACTGCGGTCTGGTCATCAACAAGCTCACTGCGGAAAGCCAGATTCTGAGCGCGATGGTGATGGGCATCTCGTACGCGCTGCTCGAGGAACGCATCGTCGATGCCGTCGAAGGGCGGCACGTCAACGCGGATCTGGAGCTCTACAAGATCGCGGGCGCCATGGACATCGGCGAGTTGGTCCCCATCGTCTGGATGGAGGACGAACAGTTGGCAGAGGGCGTGAAGGGAATCGCTGAAGCCCCGCTCGTCCCGGTTGCGCCGGCCATCGGCAACGCCGTCAAGAACGCCATCGGCGTTCCCGTGAACGAACTGCCCCTGACGCCCGCGCGCGTGCTGGCGGCCCTCGGGGAGTACTGACGCCGGTCACGACCCGCCTCTTGCCCCGCCATGTGCGCCATGTGCCGAACATCGCAGAAACCGGTCAGGCTCCACAGGTTCCAGGCGTCTGTATAGCAGAAGGACGCGTATGACCCAGGCAAGGGATGAGGTTCTGGTCCGTCAATGCCTGCGCGGGGACACCGAAGCCTTTGGTGTGCTCGTCCGCCGGTATGAGGGGCGGGTGTACGCGGTCGCTTACGGCGCGCTCCTCAACCACGCCGACGCGGAGGAAGTCGCGCAGAGGGCTTTCATGCGGGCGTTTGACGGTCTGCCTCGACTCCGCATACCGGATCGCTTCCGGCCGTGGCTGTACCGGATCGCGCATTCGTGCGCGCGAGACCGGCAGCGCGGGTATTCACGTGAGACACCGATGGACGTCCACCGCGTGTTCGGCGAACGGCCCGACCCGGTCATCCCGCAGGAGGAATACGAACGGCGCGAGGACACGGTCGCAGTTGTGGAAGGAGCGCTTCGGACGCTGCCGGACACGTACCGAGTCCCCATCGCCATGCGCTACATGGGCGGCGCGTCGTATGAGGAGATCGCCGAGGGTCTCGCGATCACCGTCATGGCGGCTCAGAAACGGGTGTCCAAAGGGCTTGCGAGGATGCGGTCGTACTTCGCGCGAGCCGGCCTGGAAGAGACGGCGATGGACGTCTTGCGGACGCGCTGTCTCGTTCTCCCGCTCGGACTGACCATGGCCCCGATGGTGATGGAGGAGATCGCCGCCCAACCTACGGCGCGGCCGCGGCACGGGTCCACGGGCGCGGGGCGATGGGCCCTATGCGCGTTCGGTGGACTCGCGACCACGGTGAGCACGCTCTGTCTCTTCTTTGGGTCGTGGGGGGTGAACGCGGACGTCACGGACATAACGCGAGGGTTCGGTCTTGCCGCCCACGGGTCCGCGTCACGCATAGGCCTCTATTCGGCCGACGACTTCGTGACGATCGAGGCGCCGCAGCGCAGAACGCTGGTCCGGCCGGGGGATGAGTTGGTGGGGTGGAAGCCGTGGAAGGCGCTCCTCGATCCGACCGTGCCGGAGCTCTCGGCGGAGCACTACGCGAGCGCGCCCGCCGGGGCCGTCTTGAACACCGACGTCGGCGTGTGGCGCGAGTTCGAGCCGACGCACGGCACGGTGATCGTCGAGCTCTGGCTGCGGCCAGCTCCGGGCATCGCTGACGTCTACCTGTTCCTGATGATCGACGGCGAGCGCGGCTACGAGCATGGCGTCGGCGTGTACAAGCACGGGTCGTCGGGTTGGTGGCACCACGGCAACCCGATCTCGATTGCAGAGCGACCACAGGGCGTGCTCATCCCCGCACACAACAACGACATGTGGGTACCCTTCGCGCCCGCCGGCGATGAGGGGCAGATGATGCGTATCGTGCACCGCACATCCGAGGGCTCGTACGACATCTACGTGGACGGGGCGCCGAAAGTGGCGGGTCTCGTCGTCGCGGGGACACGGGGCAAGCCATTCACCGGGCTCTGGATGAAGAGCGGCCGCGGCTCCGACCCTCTCCCGAGCTACTTCGACGATCTCATGGTGACCGTGGATTCGGACGGCATCGGACAGTTCCGTGAGCAGTTGCTCAGCTCGACCCATCAAGTGCTGGAGTCACGATGACAACTCGGACGAAGATGTTCCTGGCGCCCCTGTTCGCATCGCTCACGCTGTACGCAGCGACTGGGCCGGCGCACGCTCTCACCTGGACGACGAATGGCCCCGACTCCGGCGAGGTCAATGCCGTATTCGCACCCGGGACGGGGTACGTATACGCAAGCGTACAGGATATCGGAGTCTACCGGTCCACCGACGACGGGGCCACGTGGACGCTGCCCGTTTCCAACTTCGGCATCGTCTACGGGTTCGCCTATGCCGCGCCGTATCTGTACGCGGTGACAAACGGGGCAGAAGTGTTCCGCTCGGCGGACAGCGGCAGCACATGGGAGCCGAAGGGCTCCGGCCTGACGAGCGGAATCCAGTCCATCGTGATCGTGGGATCGTCCATTTACGTCGCGTCTAGCACAGAGGGCGTCGGCGGCGTGTATCGCTCCGACGACGACGGCGACACATGGACGCTGAAGGCCACGGGATTGCCCGCAGGCGTGCGCGTTGTCAGCCTTGCGGCAAGCGGGACGACCGTCTACGCGGCCTTACGCCACTCCAGCACGGGCGGCGTATACCGCTCCGACGACGGCGGCGACACATGGACGCCGAAGAATGTCGGGCCGCCGCGCACAATGGTGCAGACGAATGCGCTGGCCGTTCATGGCGCGTCGCTCTTCTATTCCAGCTATCAGAATGAGGGCGTCTACCGATCCGACGACGGCGGCGACACATGGGCGACGGCCAACAGCGGCCTGCCTGCTTCCGCCTCGCCATCGGCCATCTTCTCAACCGGGACGAGCCTGTTCGTGCACATTAACAGTGAGGGAGTGTTTCGGTCGGACGATGGCGGCGCCTCGTGGGTCGAGAAGGCGAACGGCTTCTTTGCTCACGGCACGTTCGTCGGCAGTGGCTTCACGGTGGACGCTGGCGTGCTGTACATGGCGACCCCGGCAGGCGTGTATCGGAGCAACGACAACGGTGAGTTGTGGACGCGAGCCAGTACCGGTATGCGCGGCGCGAAGATCGCCGGACTCGCCTATCTGGAGTCGACGCTGTTCGCGTTGGAGCTGGGCGGCATCTTTAGGTCGACCGATCTGGGCGCCTCGTGGATCCACAGCAGCACCGGTCTTGGCAGCCCCCGCGTGCAAGACATGGTCTCTCTCGGCGGCGAGCTTTTTGTCGCGAGGGTATCTGGGGGCGCCGCGGGCAAACCCGGCGTGTATCGCTCGGCGGACGCCGGCGTTACGTGGACGGCGACGACGGCGATCCCCTCGGCGAGCTCGATGCTTACCGTGGCGGTTCTCGGTACGACCCTGTTCGCCGGCAGTGAGGGGGACGGGGCGTGGAAGTCGGACGACAGCGGCGGCACGTGGACTCAGGCGTCCGCGCCACCAGCCAACCTGTACAGCCTGGTTGTTGCCGGGGCAAGCCTGTATGCCGGCACCGCGGATGGCGTGTACAGATCGGATGACGGCGCAGCGTCGTGGGTGTCGATTGGGCCGTCCGGGGCCGTCGTCAAAGACACACTGGTCGTCGGCACAGACCTGTACGCCGCGACCTGGGCGGCGGGCGGTGAGGTACAGGTCACGAGCGATGGCGGCACGACCTGGCTCGCCACGGACTTGCCTGGTAAGGCATACGCGCTGGCCGCGCACGGCTCAACCGTGTTCGTCGGCGCCAACGACGTGTTCCGCTCTGACGACGCCGGGGCGACGTGGGTGGCGCAGGGGCTAGGCATCATAACGGCAGGGCTCACGGTGGCTGGGGACACGCTATTCGCGGGCACTCAGCAGGTTGGCGGCGTGTTCAGCGCGTCCCTACTCGGCCCGGAGGTCGCCCTGTCGGACACATCGGTCGATGCGGGGTCGGTCGATGTCGGCTCCCCGTCCACGGTGACATTCGACGTCACGAACACGGGGAACGCGCCTCTCTCGGTAAGTGACATAGCCTCCGACGACGCCCAGTTCACGGTGTCTCCCACGACGTTCACAACCGCCGCCGCCGCGAGCGAAACCGTCACCGTGACGTTCACACCGACGGCCGCGGGCGCGCAGTCGGCGAGCATCACCATCACGCACGACGCGCCCGGCAGCCCG
>NYZG01000006.1 GCA_002687025.1 Candidatus Poribacteria bacterium | reverse complement strand
TCTCGTCCGTGTCGAGATCGATGACTCTGAGCCTGCCGCCGCGGCCGGATCTCCGATAGGCGATGCGCCGTTCATGGCGAGGACCGACGGCCAGCGCGCGGCGCGTGACCGCCTCTCCGACCACCGGGGGGAACTCGACCCGGTCCCAGTGTTCACCGCCGTCCTCGCTCCTGTAGAAGACCTCATCGTCCTTGTACATCACCTCGGGATTCGACCGGACCACGCCGTACCGAACGCTCGCGTCGCATCCGGTGCGTCCATGCCGGAGCCCGTCCGCAACTGTCTCCCACGACGCGCCGCCGTCCTCCGTCCGCAGAAGCGCTCTCCCCTCGACGGGTACACATGTGGTGACCCAGTACGTGTCCGGCGGGTCGTACCACACCAAGGCAGCGTAGGGCACGTCAGGAAACGCCCTGACCCAACGCGGCCCTGGGGTGGCGGCCCCGGCGCGACACCACAACGCCAGCACTAGCGATACCACGATCCGTGTCATGGCGCAGCCCCTGACCCATTGGGTTGTCACCTGCTCGCGAAGTATCGTGTCGAGGCAACTCGCGGGCAAGCTGGCGGCATGGGTTCAGTGCGCGCGCGATTTGGAGTCAGACTCCCGCGCAGACACCCCGTCCATTCTGCCCGTGTCTGTCCACGGCCACACCGTTGCGCCTCCACGCGCCACGGCGATCAGCGTCGACTCGCGACGGGTACACGGGTGCTTTCGCCGAGACCAAGACAGCACGCGTCAGGCACCGAGAGAGGGGTCTACGCGCGTCGTCGTGCACGGGCGAAGTCTTGAGCAGCGGCATGCCGGGTGCTAGGATTGGCGCAGCGTAGTTCTAAGGCGCGTTCGAGGCGATTTGAGGCAGGAGAAAGCTGTGGCAGGCCCAACCTTTACAGTCAGCGGCGGCGAACACGACCGGCTCGAAGTTCCCATCTCCGTAGCGGCCCCCGAGGGCATTTCGGACAGCAGCGTATTCGTGATCGACGGGCAGAGCGGAAACGCCCTGCCGGCACAGATCCTCGACGGCACGCTCACGTTCATAGCCGAGCGCCTGTCGGCGGGCGAAACGCGTAGCTACGAGGTGGTCGAGCACCCCGCGACGGACGCCGTCGCGCTCACCGACGACGGCAGCGAAATCGACGTGGCAATCGGCGGCGAGACGTTCACGACGTTCCTCTATTCCAAGGACCACTATCGCCCGCACTTCTACCCGGTGCTCGGGCCGGACGGTAAGGAAGTCACCGAAACTGGCGCGGCGGACCACAAGCACCATCGCTCGCTCTACGTCGCTTACGGCGAGGTGAACGACGAGGACTGCTGGGCGGAAGGCGCCAACTCCGGCCGCGTCGTGCTTACGAACCTGAAGCGCGTCGTCAGCGGGCCCGTCTTCGGCGAAATCGCGACGGAGTGCGTCTGGCAAGGCGGCGACGGCGCGCCGCTCATGACCGACGAGGTTACGTGGCGCATCTACAACCTGCCATCCAGACGGCGCGTCATCGACGCGACGATCGTCTTCAAGGCCACCGAGGGCGACGTGCACTTCGGCGACACGAAAGAAGGCGGGATCATGTGCGTGCGCGTGGCGCCGACGATCAAGGCGAGCAACACGGGCACGATCGAGAACTCCTTCGGCGGCGTCAACGAAGCCGAGACGTGGGGCAAGCGCGCGAACTGGTGCGACTACTCCGGCTACGTCGACGAGACACACCTCGGCATCGCCGTGCTCGACCACACGACGAACCCGCGGCATCCCTGCCACTGGCACGTGCGCAACTACGGCCTCATGGGCACGAATATCTTCGGCCGGGGCACCTTCGAGCAGGGAGGGCAGCTCCTCGACGGCGACGGGACGTACGACCTGAAGGCGGGCGACTCCATGACCTTCCGCTACCAGGTCGTGGTNCACGAAGGAAATGCGGGCCACGCGGACATCGGCGGGGCGTATCATAACTTCGTCAGCCCACCGAAGGCGTCGGCCTAGCCGCGACGCCTGGCACACGACCGGGCGCCGGCCAGAAGGGGACGCAGTGACGGGATCCTGGGAGGAGTGGACGCGCACGTCGATGGAGGAGCAGGACCGGCTGTTCCGACGCGTGGACGCAGACGGAACATACCTGCCCCACCAGCCGATCTACGGCTTCGAGGCGTACAGGGCGTTCCAATACGGCGATCTCGTCGAGTTGATCACGCAGCTCGATACGCTGACATTCGACAGCGTGCTGGACGTCGGGTGCGCGGAGGGGTTCACTCCCCGGCTGGCGCAGGCGCGATACGGCGCGTCGGTCATGGGCCTGGACCTGTCGGTGTCCGGCGTCCGTCGCATGTGGGACTACCATCGTATCGAGGGCGCCTGCGCCGATGCGCACGCGCTGCCCTTCGCCGACGACGCGTTCGACGTCGTCATCTGCACGAACACCCTCGAACACACGACCGAGCCGGCGGACGTGATCGCCGAGTTGGCGCGGGTGGCGCGTCGTCACCTGTTCGTCGGCGTTCCGCAGGCGCTTACAAAGCGTGAGCTGGACGAGTTCGAGCCGGACCTCGGGGCCGACCACGATCAGCATGTGTTCCTGTTCGTACGCGACACGTTCCAGGCCATCCTGCCGGAATCGGCGACAATCACCCACGTGAACGCGCTGCCGACGTTGGTCGCGGCGTCTGCGTACAAGCGCACTATCGGGAAGGTGTGGCAGGCGCGGTCGTTGGTGCGGGCGAACCTGGCTCTGGACCGCGTCTGGCGCAAGGCGATGCCGAAACACGCGCTCTACATGCTGGCGAGGACCGACTTCGCCGACCCCAGCAGCGCGGGCGTGGGCAATCGAACGCATCCCCGCCGCTTCGTAACCGACGAGATATATCGCCGCAACGAGACGGAGTTGCCGAACCGGCGGCTACATTGGGGACTCGACGGCACGCACGAGTTCCGCCAGTACCGCGCGAAGGTCGATGAGCCGGGCGATACACAGCCGCCGCTGACCGACGAGCTGGTGGGTAAGCTGGCGTGCACGAGCTGTCACGCCTCCGTCGTGGCGGCCCCGGACGCGGCTACGCTCGAGTGTCAGGGGTGCGGGGATCGCTACGAGGGGCGCACCGGCGTGCCGATCATGCATTCGTTCTACGGTGGCGCGCCCGCGAAGAACGAAGGCGAGCCGCAAGCCGACGCGGGGAGGATTCTGGATTGGTAACGGACGCCCAGAAGCAACAGTTCGTCGATCGTGGCTTCCTCATCATGGAGGACCTGTTCGACGGCGACGAGATGGACGCCGTCGAGAGGATCGTCGACGGCTGCGTCGAGGAGGCCAACGCGGGACTCAAGGTTTCAGGCGGCGCGGGCATCAGTCGACCCAACGAGATCGTCTTTACCGCGTTCCTCGCCGAGAAGAACGACGCCCTCCGCGAGTTCGTCAAGGGCGAGAAGTTCGTCGACGTCACCACCGCGATAATCGGTCCCGATGTCCGTCTCTACTGGAACCAGGCGGTGTACAAGTTCCCGGAGACGCCCAGAGAGTTCCCCTGGCACCAGGACAACGGCTACACACCCGTGGACCCGGAGCAGTACTACACGTGCTGGGTCGCCCTGCGCGACGCCACGATCGAGAATGGGTGCGTCTGGCTCCTGCCCGGCTCCCACAAGCGCGGCACGCTGCCGCACACGGACAGTGACCTCGGCCGCGTCGGCTACGCGGGGGACGATGACGGCCTCGCCGTCACGCTGAAACGCGGGTCGATGGCGGTGTTTTCGTCGCTGCTGCTGCACCGCAGCGGGCCGAACGTTACCGAGGACGACGTGCGGAAGGGCTATGTCGTGCAGTTCATCCCCTCGCACACACGGAGCGCGACCACCGGCGAGCCGTTCACCGATCGCCTGTGGGTGGCGAAGGAGGGCGTTCGATACGATGGCGAATAGCGGCCTAACCGTCCGGCGCTTCGCGGCGAACCCCATCATCCGTCCCGACATGGACGGTCGGATGGGCGCCAACATCAACGGGCCGTCACTCATTCGCGTGCCGGACTGGGCGCACGGCGCGCTCGGGCGGTATTACCTCTACTTCGGCCATCACAAGGGCGCATACATCCGGCTCGCGTACGCGGATCGGCTGGAGGGCCCCTGGCGCACGCACGAGCCGGGCGTCCTGGACCTGGCCGACTCGTACTGCTCGGGACATCTCGCGTCGCCCGACGTGCACGTGGACCACGACGCCCGACGGATTCGCATGTACTACCACGGCCCGACGAAAGACCACGGGCAGGTGACGCGCGTCGCGCTGTCGGAAGACGGGCTCAGTTTCGACGCGGCTCCCGAGATCCTCGGCACGTCGTACTTCCGGGTTTTCGCCTGGCATGGGATGACCTATACGCTGGGCATGCCCGGCATCTTCTACCGATCCGCCGACGGGCTCGCGGGCTTCGAACGTGGGCCGCAGTTGTTCTCGCCAGACATGCGCCACACGGCGGTGGCGTTGCGCGGCGACACGCTGCACGTCCTCTACTCGGACGTGGGCGACACGCCGGAGCGCATCCTCCTGAGCCGCATCGAACTGACGGGCGATTGGTCCCAGTGGCGGGAATCGCAAGCCGCGGCCGTCGTCGAACCAGAGACCGATTACGAGGGCGCCGACCTGCCGCTGGAGCCTTCGGTGCGCGGATGGTCGCGCGACCGCGTGCGGCAACTGCGTGACCCGGCGGTCTTCGAGGAGGACGGGCGCGCGTACCTGCTCTACTCGGTGGCGGGGGAGTCAGGGATCGCGATGGCCGAGGTCACGGGGCTATAGCCGCCTCGGGCTCGTCGGACGTCGCCGCGGCCTCTTCTCGGTCGCGTATCCACCGGTATATGGTGCGTGAGGATATGTCGAGGAGCTTGGCGGCGAGTTCCTTGTTGCCGTTGGCGCGGCGCAACGTCTCGCCGATGACGCGCGATTTCACCTCCTCGAACGGCAGGCCGATGGGTATGTGCAGCATATCCTCGGGGACCGCGTCCTCGCCGGCTATGTCCTGCGGCAGGTCGGCGAGCGTGATGACGTCGCCTGCCGCAAGGATCACCGCGCGTTCGATGACGTTCTCGATCTGTCGTACGTTCCCCGGCCATTCATAGTTCTGCAGCACGCGCATTGCTCGGGCGTCGATGCCCTCTACTCGGCGTTCGTTACGGTCGGCGAATCTGCTGATGAAGTGGTGCACGAGGATGGGGATGTCTTCCCGCCGATCGCGCATCGGTGGGAGGTCGATGCCGACGACGTTCAGGCGGTAGAAGAGGTCCTCGCGGAACGCCCCGATCTTGACAGCGGCGCCGAGATCGCGGTTCGTCGCGGTCAGTATGCGCACGTCCACCTCCAGCGGGCGTGAGCTGCCGAGAGGCTCGATCATGCCCTCCTGCAGCGCTCGCAGGAGTTTAACCTGCAGATGCGGCTGCATGTCCCCAATCTCGTCGAGGAACAGCGTGCCCGTGTGCGCCTGCTGGAATCTGCCCGCGCGCCTGCCNTTGGCGTCCGTGAACGCGCCCTTCTCGTAGCCGAANAGCTCCGACTCGATGAGCGTTTCNGGGAGCGCCGCGCAGTTCACGCTCACGAACGGCCGATCGGTGCGGGGACTGAGGTGGTGCACCGCTCGGGCGATGACTTCTTTGCCGGTGCCGGTCTCGCCGGTGATGAGGACCGTCGCGTTCGTCGGCGCGACCTGCGCCACGAGGTCGAGCACCTGGCGCATGGCATGGCTGCGACCTACGACGTTGCTGATACCGCGGTGCTTTTCGATTTCGGCGCGCAGGAGGCGGTTCTCGGAGACGAGTACGTGCTTCTCGAGCGCCTTGCTGATCGCGCTCAGAAGCGCCGCGCGGGAGAGCGGCTTTTCCAGGAAGTCGTCGGCGCCGTCCTTCATCGCCTGCACGGCGCTTTCGACGGTGCCGTACGCGGTCATCATGATGACCTGCGTTTCGGGGGCGATCATTTTGGTGGACTTGAGGAGCTCGAGCCCGTCCATCTCCGCCATGTGGATGTCGGCCAGCAGCAGGCTCGGAGGGCTCTTGCGCAGTTCCTCCAGGCCACGCTTCCCGCTCTCGGCGACGCGCACGTCGAAGCCCTCTTTGAGCAGGATACGCCGCACGGAGTCGCGTATCGGCTCCTCGTCGTCGACGACTAGAATGCTCGCGGCGGCTTCGGTCGTGGTGCTCGCGTCGGCCATGCGCGCGTCGTCTCCGGGCTACCCCGCCGTCAGGCTTTGGGCCGGAATGGGCAGTTCGATGGTGAAGGTGGCGCCACTCCCGCCGTTACTGACGCACGAGATCTCGCCCCGATGGTCCCGGACGACCTGCTGGACATACGCGAGTCCCATGCCCATTCCCTTGTCCTTGGTCGTGTAGAGCGGCTCGAAAACTTGCTCGCACTGCTCCGGCGTCATCCCCTGACCTGTGTCGCGCACGCGTATCGTCACCGACGCGTCGAGCGCGCCCGTTGAGACATGCAGGCTGCCACCCCCAGGCATAGCTTCCATGCTGTTCTTCAGCAAGTTGAGGACGACGTTGCTGAGCTGCTCCGGGTCGAGCCTCACCGACGGGACGGCCTCGCTCAGGTCCATGTGGATAGCGATGCCCGTCATCTCCAATTCGGCCCGCATGAAATCGACCTGTTCGCGGACCACCGCGTTGATGTCGCCGAGGGTGAGCGCGACCTTGGGCGTCCGCGCGATGGCGAGGTACTCGCGAATGGTGCCCTCGACGCGGCGGATCTGCGTGAGCACGGAGCCGAGAAGGTCGTGCGCCTCGTCGGTGTCTGCTCCCGCGTAGCCGTCGATCTCGTCCTCGAGGAGCTCCAGATTCAGGAGGACCGAGCTCAGCGGGTTGCGAATTTCGTGCGCCATCATGGAGGTCATCTTGCCGATGGTGGCGAGTTTCTCGGCCTGGCGGAGCTGTCCCTCGGAATCGAGGAGCTCCGTGGTGCGCTCCCGGACTCTTTCTTCGAGCCGCTCGGTAAGGTCGTTCAGGGCGGTGTTGCTGCCCTGCAGCTCCCCAGTCAGCACTTCCAGCCGTTCCTTCTCACTCAGTAGCGCCTCGCTGTGGGTCTCAAAGTACGCCTCGAGCGCGAGGCCGTAATCGAGCGTCATCACCTTCGTGATCGCGAGGAGAGCGGCGTTTATCTCGGCGCGTGTCGCCCCGCGTTCGCCCAGATGATCCGACACGATGGGGAACAGCACCCGCTGGTACAGGTGGTACGCCCCAAGGTACCACGAGGATGTCAGTCCGACGCGATCGTGCGTCTGGCCGATCGCGTATCTCCCCGCCGCGTACCGGTCGTCGTATATGCCTCCGAACATTTCGCCGAGGTACTGCTTCTGTAGCTCCACCAGCCGCGGCATGGTGGCCGCGTCGCGCAGCACGCTTCGGGTCGTGTCGAACGCGATCAGGTGGTCGTAGAAGGCGCGTACGATTTCATCGGCGTGTCGCCGGACGAGCGGCTGCAGCGAGTGGAGCAGATCCGCGTCGCTCTGGTCGAAACCCAAGTACTCCAGTCTTTCCGCAACAGTAGCACGAATCGTGCCCGATCGGCGGCCGGTGTCGTGGCCGTCGTCCGCGTGTTCCGTTGGCTGGCTGTCGGAGCCGTCGTAGTCGTCTATCACAGGGCTTTCCCGTCGCCGGAATAGGGGAGCGTCGCGACCGGAACGTGTGGTGTGGAGGTCATGTTCGCCGGAACTCTGACAATGTGTCAATGCCGCGCCACAGAGCGTCTGGCCAGCCCCGTTCATCGCGGAATCTGCCGCAGCTATAATGCTCGCCAGACGTCAGGCGGATCGACGAGACCGCAAGCACGGTGTCCCGCCTGTTCGCGAGTGCCAAGGCGGGTTACGACGTCCTGATGAACACGACGGCTAGACAAAATGGCGGGCGCGGCAAGCGGCATACGCGGGCAATTGACAGAATGTCGGGCTTCGCCGCCCGCAGAGGACTGCGAACACACTCCGCCGGGAAGCCGAGTAAAGGCGTCAGGTCAGTGATAGCGCGGGTTCGACGAGAAACCAAGCGGATCGGCATAGAACTTGCCAACCAATCTCCAGCGGACACGCGCAGGTCCACACTGAACTGCTCGTTTGCTTCGTCCGTGTAGGAATAGGGAGTCGTGACCATGTCAGCCACCGCTACCCCGTCCGCCCCGCCCGAGATGGCGGTTCCGCCCGATATCGAAGGGCAAGCCGCGGACGCGCAGGCCGGCGCAGGCGTTTCCCGCGACCCGGTAAGCAGACACTCTACCGATCCGGTCCTCAGCGCCTATATCCGCGAAGTCTCGCGCGTGCCGCTTTTGAGCCGCGACGAGGAGATCCTGCTGTTCACCACGCTCTACGAGGCGCGTGAGACGGCGTTCCGGGTAATGGATTCGCGAGAGGACATGCTGACACCCGCGCAGAGCAAGCTGCTGAGGGCATCGACGCTACGGTACGAAGAGATGCAGCAGACGTGGCAGGCGATCTCAGTCCGAGCGCGCGCCCGGCTTACAACCCGAGAGCGCGCGGAGCTCAAGCGCGCCTTCAGCACGTGGCAATCGGCGCGTGAGCGGATCATGACCGCAAACCTGCGGCTGGTGATTTTCACCGTGAAGCGGTTCCGCAACGATTCCTGCCTCTTCATGGACCTCATCCAGGAAGGCAACATCGGTCTGATGCGCGCCATCGACCGGTACGACCTGGATCGGTCGCTGAAGTTCAGCACCTACGCCTTGTGGTGGATATGGCAGGCCGTGAATCGGGCCCACGCCAAGAACGTGTATACCGTGCGCATCCCGGTCTACAAGGTGCAGGAAGTCGGTCGGTACAACCGAAAGCGCCGGGCGCTGGCGGCGGATTTGGAGCGGATGCCGACGGACGAGGAAGTGGCGCGTGAGGTAGGCATCTCGACCAAGGAAGTGCAGCAGGTCGCCGAGCTCCAGGCCAACTCCATCTCGCTGGACGATGCCACGGACGAGGAAGCCGGCGGACTCGTGGAGTTCCTCACCTGTCAGGATGACAGTCCTGAGGAAGAGGTGATGCACCAGGACATGGAGTCTGTCGTGCGGTGCGCGCTCGACATTCTGCCGCCCCGTGAGGCGCAGGTCCTGCGCTGGCGGTATGGCGTGGACTCGGACGTCCACACCTTGCAGGAGATTGGCGCGAAGCTACAGGTCAGCCGCGAACGCGTGAGACAGCTGGAACAGCAGGCGATAAGCAGGCTGCGCCGCGCGGACGTTGCCGTGGGTCTCACCGAATACGCCGTGGACCAGTAGCCCGACGGACACGACACGACGAAGCAACAGTTAGTATGGGGTGGGGTTTCTCCCCGCCCCTTCTCTGTGTGCGTCTCCCAAGCCCAGTGCGCCTTCCACGCCGATCGCACGGGCCACGCCTCTTGGTAGATTCGCGGGCGGAAAGCCCATCCACCGCGCTACATATTGGGTGTGGGCCACATGCGACATGCGGCGCGCGGCCGCCACGTGAGACGGCCGGCGAGCCCAACCCTCCCCATGGAAGTAGGTGCGCCAGCAATGCGGGACCTACTGACGTTTGACATCCAGGCCCGGGAGACGAGGACGACACTGCGGGGGTACGCGCTTCTGCGCGACCCGCTGGCCAACAAGGGCACCGCCTTCTCGGCCGACGAGCGCGAGACGTTCGGGCTCGACGGCCTCCTCCCGATGCGCGAGTTGACGCTTGACGAACAGATCGAGCGGCTGAAGGAGAACTACGCGCAGGCGACCGATGACCTCGCGCGGTACGTGTTCCTGCGGGCGCTCCAGGACCGGAACGAGACGCTCTTCTACGCCTTCGTCCTGTCGCGACTGGAGGAACTCGCCCCGATCGTCTATACGCCGACCGTGGGGACTGCCGTCGAGCGTTTCAGTCACATATATCGGCGCCCTCGCGGCCTGTTCTTGAACCCGAGCAACATATCGCGATGCGCGGACATCCTGCGGGCGTATCCGTACAGCGACGGCGTCCGGCTGATCGTGGCGACCGACAGCGAGGGCATCCTCGGCATCGGCGATCAAGGGACGGGCGGCATGGGCATCCCGGTGGGGAAGCTGTCCCTGTACGTGTTGGGCGCTGGGATTCACCCGTCCGCATGCCTGCCAATCGTGCTCGATGTCGGCACGGACAACCAGGAGCTTCTGCACGACCCCGCCTACCTGGGCTGGCGCCACGAAAGACTGCGCGACGACGAGTATTTCGCCTTCGTGGAGGGCTTCGTCTCGGGCGTGCGTGACGCATTGCCGGGGGTGCTCCTCCAGTGGGAGGACCTTAGCAGGCAGAACGCGTTCAGCGTTCTGGATCGCTACCGTTCGGAGTTGCCGTCGTTCAACGACGACATCCAGGGGACCGGCGCGGTCGTGCTCGGAGGCGTGCTGGCGGCGCTACGGATGACCGATCGGCAGATGCGCGACCAGCGACTCGTCGTTCTCGGGGCCGGAGCGGGAGGCGTTGGCGTCACGCGTCAGCTTCACGCAGGCCTCATGCAGAGCGGGCTCTCCGAAGCGGCGGCCCGGGAACGTCTCTACACGCTGGACAGCAGAGGGCTCGTTCTCGATGACCGGACGAGCGTCGAGCCGTATAAGCGGGCGTTCGCGCGTCCGCGCGGAGATGTTGCGGGATGGTCGCTCGACGATCCCGATCGCATCTCGCTGCTGGACGTCATCCGCAACGCGCGGCCGACGGCGATCATCGGCATGTCCGGCCAGCCGGGAGTCTTCGACGAGACGGTCGTGCGCGCCGCTTGCGCGAACCTCGATCGACCGCTGATATTCCCCCTGTCGAATCCGACCGCGAAAGCGGAGGGCAAGCCCGAGGACATTCTGCGCTGGAGCGCGGGTCGGGCCGTCGTCGCCACGGGCAGCCCGTTCGAGCCGGTGCAGTACANAGGCTCGCAGCGGCATATCGGCCAGGGGAACAACGTGTTCGTCTTCCCCGGCATCGGTCTGGGGTCGCTAGTCGTGGCCGCNCGGGAGATCACCGACGAGATGCTCNCCGCGGCGTCCTCGGCGCTCTTCGACGCCGTGAGTTGCGCCGACCTCGACCGCGGGAGCGTGTATCCGAGCATGGCCCGCCTGCGCGAGGTCACGGTGGACGTGGCCACGGCCGTCGCGAAGGCGGCGATCGAAGCGGGCGTCGCCGACGCGCCGGACGAACCGGTTGTGGACGCGGTGCGTCGAGCGATGTGGACCCCGGAGTATTACCGACATATCGCCGTGTAGCCGGTCGCCGTGCAGAATGAGCCGGCGGCTCACGCGGAGGGGAGGACCGATGGCATACGAGGGCGTTCTGCGCGGGGTGTTCGGGCTGTTGCCGACGCCGTACCGCCCGGACATGGAAATCGACGGGGACGACCTGCGAGCGACGGCGCGGTTCTGCTGCGAGACGCGACAGCAGGGGATCGTGTGGCCGGTCATGGTCGGGGAGTTCTACTTCCTCGGCGAGGAGGAACGGACGCGGAACCTCGACGTTGTTCTCGACGAAGTGAACGGGCGCCTGCCCGTCGTCTTCGGGTGCTCGGGGATCTCCGTTCCGCAGACGCTGGGATACGCGCGGGCGGGCCAGAAGGCTGGAGCGGACTCCGTCATCGCGATGGCGCCGGCCAGGACGAACGCGTCGGTGGCAATGGAGATGTTCCGCCGCCTCGGNGACGCGTTCGACGGGCCCATCATGGTGCAGAACGCGGGCGGATACGCCCCGNTGACCGGCGAGCAGATCGCGCAGCTCGTTGAGGAAGTCCCNCAGATCGAGTACGTGAANGAAGAACGGCAGCCCGGGCCGCGACATATCGGCGAGGTGCGTCGATGCGTTGGCGACGGGGTGAAGACGATCTTCGGGGGCGCGGCCGGGAAGTTCTTGCCCGCGGAAATGCGCCAAGGCGCCGATGGCTGCATGCCCGCGTGCGAATTCGGCGACCTGCTGGCGATCATCATGGATCGCTGGGTCGCGGGCGACGAGGAAGGCGCGCGCGAGCTCCATCGGCGGCTCCTGCCCCTCATCAATCTCGAAAACCACGCGCTCATTCGATACATCCTGCGACGCCGCGGCGTGATGACGTCGATGACCGAGCGCGCTCCCTCTCCCACGTTGGACGAGGAAGACCGGAAAGAGATATCAACGCTGCTCGAAGCCGTCGCCGGCGATGTACGCGGGTATCCGTTCGGGCCGGAGTGATCGGGCCGTGGGCGATCCGTCTGTGGGTCACGGCGAACGCCCATCGGCCCTGTCGGCGGCGGCAGACAGGAGGACAGAATCATGAAGCGGGCCCGGCGCTGCGCCGTGTGGCTTATAGCGTGCGCGTGCTGCGCGTCCACATGTCACGCACAGAGCATGTTGGAGCGAGTGTTCCCGGCGTTTGACGACTCGCACGAACTGCTGATCTACGAGGCTCCGAGCACCTACTACATGTCCTCGTGGAGGCCTTTCGAGGGCCTCGCGGTGGTGCGCACGTTCGACGGCGGCGTGACGTGGGAGACGCTCGCCGTCGGCCTGGGCGGCGACGCGAGTCCAGAGCGTCACCCGGCCGCGTGGACCTACGCCGTCGCACGTTCAGATCCCGCGGTCATGTACAGGACGGCGGGCGGCTTACAGCAGAGCACGGACGGCGGCGCGACGTGGCTGGACCTAACACCACCGCTCGTGACGACGCTGCCGGATCGTGGGATCAAGGACGTGACAGTTTCGCCAACGGACCCGTTCCGCATCGCGTATCACGAAAGCGCGGGAGGCTACGCCGAAGGCGCCACGTACCTCAACCTGACGACGGGATACAAGGCGAACGTACCGGCCTGGGCAGGGCTCTGGACACACCCTGAAACGGGGACCGTGTTCTACNANGTGAAGCCNCCGNNNATCCTCGGACGCTACCGNGGAGTAGTNGACTTCGNGAACGAGACGTTCGTCGAGTGGGGAGGCGGNTGGTTTGAGCGAGGNGGTCTTGGCTTCGCGTCAGACGACNCCTCCCGTCTNTACACNATAAGNCGGTCACTGGGCATCACTCGCGAGGATGAGCCCTCGCCGATTCAGGTGTACGACACGCCGCGTCCCGCCCCACCGCTGTATACGTTCGACACGCTCGACGAACACCTCAGCGTCGCCTCCTCGTTCGCGGTCGACGCCTCGCGAGGCGTGCTATACGTAGGCGGTTCGGGAACCGGAGGACGGCCGGGGGGCATCTTTGCGTCCCGCGACGGCGGGGAGCGATGGGAACGTGTCGGGGAGTTCGCGGGACGGCTGTTCTTCCTGTCCGGTGCAGACGCCCTGTATGTGCAGTCGGGCCGGCTCTACCGGCTGGCCCTCGGCGCCGGAGTCGAGGCTACGGGGAAGGCGGCGGTGACCTGGGCCCTGCTCAAACGTCCGTAGGCGTGTCGCGAGGATGGCGCGCGAGAGCTGCATCGGCGTTTCCTACCGTGCATCAGCCTCGAAACCACGCGCTCATTCGATACATCCTGCGACGCC
>NYZG01000005.1 GCA_002687025.1 Candidatus Poribacteria bacterium | reverse complement strand
GTCGCCGCGCGAGAGGCCGCCGCCGAATGACCGAACTCGCGGCGCGGGTGTACGAGCGCGGCTACTGCGTGATCGAGGCCGCGTATTCCGCGCAGGAGTGCGCCGAAATCGAGGAGATTCTCGTCGACGCATGGCGGCGGGACGGACGGGACACGATGGGCGGCGTGTTCGGCAGCGTCTTCCATCCCCTGCTCAAGTACGCGCCGGACATGGCCCCGTTCTACGACCGGCCTGACATCGTCTCCGTCATCGGCGAAGTGCTGCAGGACGACGTGTGCCTGGCGCACAGCGGCGCGCTGCTCGCGGACGAGACCCGGCAGTTCTGCGGGTGGCACGTGCACCTTAACGGCGACCGCTACAACGAGTGGTACCCCAAGCCCGACGACTACGGGAGTCAGGTCGAGCGGGTGCTGGGGAACGTCTACGTCCACGGCTCGAACGAGACGACGGGCGAATTGCTCGTGTACCCGCGCGCGGTAACGGACGCGTGGGATGCGCCGCGCGACGATCTATCGGCTGAATGGGACGGGCAGGAGGTCCTCACCTGTCCGCCCGGCTCGATCGTGATCTTCGATACGGCGCTGTGGCACGCCGCGCGGCCGCCATCGCGGGCATGCCGTCGTTTCCTTTGGGGAGCGCACTACAGCCGTAGAAGCGACCCGGTCCACCACCGGGAAGACAACTGGCACGACTCGCCGGAGATGCAGGCGCACCGCGCTACGCACCCGACGTTCGCGGCGCTCACCGAGGAGCCGCCCGCGAAGTTCCGGTGACGACAGGAGTCGCGCGGGCTAGGACTTCACCGCCTCCAAACATCGCAGCACTCGTCGGCCATCTTCGACAGAGGTCCGTGCGGCGTCGGCCAGGTCCGCTCCCCACTCAGTGTTGTAGTCGGCTTCCGCCCGCTCTGCGTGCAGGCGCCGCAGATACGTGGCGACGGCCTGATACTCCCGGCGTAGTCGCCGGAGTCCCTGGAACTGTCTCCGCACATACTCGTGCGCGCCCTGCCGAGGTATGTCGTCATGGCCGAGGTCGTGACGCAGATGATCTCGGGCGCTACAGAAGGCAGCGTAGTACGCGCGGCTGACGGCCGATCGATGTCGTGCATCGCGGGCATGGCCGTCGCCGGCAGTTTCGGTCTCGAGCGCTTCCGCAAGCCGAAGGTACTCGGACCAGTCGAAGGTCATCGGAAATCAAGACTGACACAGAGATCCGGGTCCATGTCGACAGATTTCGCGAACCACCATTCGTGGTCGAAGCGGTCAAGCTGCGCCCTGGCATTCTCGATATCGCCGCGCGCCTGAATCCCCACGTACAGCGTAACCAACGGCTCGTCGGGGTCGTACAGGACGTCGAGCCTCACGTCTCGGCCGGGGAAGTATTCGCGAACGGCGTCTGCGATTTCGCCTAGGTCGTCGACTGCCTCGGGCCGGCGTCGCAGATAGGACGCGACTTCGGCCTCGTCGCGGACGGTGTACAGGGAGGCCAGAGCGTCCACGTGGGGGCGAGGGGCATCTTGCGTGGGAGCTGGTCTGGCCATGTCGCGTCTCCTTGCGCGGAAGTATACCTGCTGTGCGGAGACGTCGCCATGCCGCCGCGTACCAATCCCTTCGCCAGCCGGGGCGGGGCCCTCACTGCAAATACAGCACCCCCTCGGCGCCGAGGGCCGAGTAGGCCGCACGGCCCCGGCCGTACTCCGCCTCCATCGCCTCGGCCTCGGCGGACGTCTTCGCATGGTCGAGCGTCTCGACAAGCCGAACGGGACGCGGCGCAATGGCCGTCACCAGGTCCGACAGGTCGTACCGCCCGATGACGCCAGGAACCATCACGTTCACGTGGTAGTCGTATAGCTCGTTCAACGCCAGCGACTTGTAGGAGATGAGCGACCGCCGCGTCGTGACCGCCGACACGCGATCGTCGAGCAGCGCGGCGTGCAGGACCATCNCCCCGCCAGTCCCCACGCCATGCAGCGAGACGGCGGCGGGATCGACGTCGTCCCGCGAGACGGCGTAATCCACGGCGCGCACGATGTCCCGCACGCGCAACCCGAGCAGCGGCCGACCGACCATGAAGCTCGTGTACGTGAGGTCAGTCTCGACGCCGTAGCGCGCGTAGTAGTCGCCGCGGTGTTCGTGTCGTGACTTCGTCTCACCCATGCCGCGTGGGTCGATGGCGATGACAACCGCGCCGGCGCCCGCGAGCCGACGCACCTTGACTATGTCCGCCGACTTGCCGTCTTCATGCACATAGACGACGGCCGGCGCCCGACCGACGTCGCCCTCGGTTCGGACGACAAACGTCGGCACGTGGATGCCCGCCCCCGACGTGAAGACGACCTTCTCGACGCTGAACCCGTCCTCGGAGCGCGTGTCCAGGATCTGCGCGTGCAGCGGCCCCTCCGGCCGTTCCCATCCGAGCAACTCCCGGACCGACGCGATCGTCGCGTCGCGATGCGCGGCGACTGCCGTGGCGTCCGCGAGGCTCGGGGGCGCCGGTATGCGCGCCACCGCGGCCTCCCGGTAGATGTCGAACACCGTCGTGCCGCCGAGGGACGTCAGCACCTGCCCTGTCTCCGTGCATTGCAGAGCGGCGTCCTCTTCCACGGTGATCTCAGGCTCTGCGTAGTCCGGCGTCGGTTCTTGGAGGTGCAGGTTCATCCACCGGATCATCGCCTCACGCAGCCCGAGCGTGAAGCCGTGCTGCTCGTCCACTTCCGCGATCTCTACGGCGTCCGGGGCTCCCAGAGCGGTGTACACGCGCTCCAGCTCTTTGTGCGCCTCCCGCGCGCCTTCGATGGGGAAGAAGTCGCGTATCGCCGCGCCGATCTGCACGGGCCGCGGAGCCATCACCGACAGCAGGTCCGAGTGGTCGATCCCGCGCGCGATCTGTGGGATGAAGTTCTGCTCGGGGTCCGCGGTGACGCGCGAATGGAAGCGGCGCAGTAAGGTGGTGATGTAGCAGTTGGGCGACCCCACCGCGACGCGCGGATCGACCGCGCACAGATAGGTCGTGATCGTGCCGCCGCCGGAGTTGCCCATCACCCCGAAGCGGTCGGCGTCCACGTCCTCGCGCTCCTCTAGGTAGTCCAGGCTGCGGATGCCGTCCCACATCCGAATCTGCGCCAGGTTGAGGCCGATGAGGTATCCCTGGTTCCCCTGATGGCAGTGCTCGCCCGTGCCGACTCCAATCGCCGAGCCCCCGGATTCATCGAGTATCTGTAGCCGCTCTCCCTGCGAGATCGGATCGTACGCGAGGACGACATACCCCTGCTTCGCCGCCGCGATGTACGCTCGCTGATACCCGTCGTAAGCCTTCCCGTTGTGCGAATGACCACACGGGCTCAGGAGCGCGGGGTATGGCCCGGCGCGCCGCGTAGGGACGTACACGTTCGCCGTCACGTAGAAGTCCGGCCGGCTCTCGAAGATCACGTTCTCGACGCGGTATTCGTCACGCTCCAGGACGCCGACGGCGCGAGCGTTGAGCGGCGTTCGCGCGGGTAGGCCGCCCATCATGTCTATGAGCGTCTCTCGGACGTATTGCTGCCGTTGGCGCCAGTCGTCGGCGCTGCTGAGCGCGTCGAGGGCCGCTGCGCGCTCCGCGTATTGTGCCTCCGCCACGCGCATCAGCGAGAGGAAGAGCTGTTCGGGTTCGTAATCCTCAATGAGCGGGACGACCGCGTAGTCGTCGACCGCATCGCCAGCCGGGGCCGCGCCGAAGAGCGTCACGCACATGTACCACACCACGGGATGTCCTCCCTGAGACCTCGCGTCACGAAACCGGGGTCGTGTTTCGGCGCCCCGCTACGAGCGATCGCGATCAGTCGGGGAGCAGCGCGCGCAGTTCGTCCACCGCGCCCGGGTCCCACTCCAGATCGGTCTCGACCTGCCGCAGTTCCGAGAGGCGGCCGCGCAACTCGCCGCGCAACGCCGCGCGAGTCGTCGCGACGTAGACCGCCGCAATCGTGGCCTCATCGGTGACGCTTACTCCGTCGTTCGTCACGGTGTGCGAGACGTCGCGCGCCCCGTCGGCGTCCACGCGGAATACGTCCACAACGTCACGCAGGTACGACGGCAGGGGGAACGAGAAGGTCGCCTCGCGTGGTGGCCCGAAGACGAACTCCTTGGCGTCCATGTCCGCCGCGTAGTCGAGGTCGAGCGCGAACAGGAGCGCCGTGTCCGACGTCACGATCGTGCTCAGATCCCATCCCGGCCGATCGCCTTCCGGCGCCGTCTCGTGCCACGCGGCGTCGCCTTCGAGATAGAACCGATCCAGCAGTCGCATTTCGCGGCCGATGCGATTGAGTTCCTCGAGCGCGTCCGGGAACTTCACGATGGACGCGAGGCTCAGGTTGAACCAGTAGAGCGACGTGATCCGGCTTGCGAGAGCGTGGTACGCCTGCGACCTTATCTCGGCGGGAGTCGGTGACCCCCGATGCCGGCCGTCACGCCCACTCCATCCCGCGTGCACGCCTTGCGACCAGTACGCTGTGGGGACAGGGCGACTCAGCTCCCGCAGCGAGCGCGACATGTCGCCGATGGTCTCCAACGGAGCGCCCCACCGCATCCGCTGGTCGCCCCACCGGTCGTACCGCCGCCACGCGTCCGCGGCCGGAGCCGTCACGCGGTAGGCATCGTAGTGCGGATAGTCCGAGATTCCCGCGTAGAAACGCCACCCCGACTCATCGCTGAGCGTCACCGTCGTCGGCAGCCGCGTCGGTGCGTAGGGCGCGAGCGCGTCCCACACCTCCTGCGGCGTTCGGCCCGAATTCCCGCCGAAGTATTGCGGCTCCCCGAGGAACTCGACGGCGTGGACTCGTGGGAGCATCTCGTCCGTGTCGTACCCCTCCGTTGGATCGAGGCGGTGGAAGTACTTGAGCGGGTAGCGGTCGTAAAGCTCCGTATCCGAGTACCCCTCGACGGGGCCGATGTGCGCGGTGTCGATGTGCAGCCACTTGAGCGTCTTCAGGAACGCCTCCTGGGTGACCGCCGGGCCGTTGCGCGTGTCGGAGTTCACCCATCCGCCGCTGATGTCGAACGACTCCCGCTTGATGCGTTGATGCGCCCACAGCGACCGGGCATGCCCAGCCTGATGGATGTCGACGCGCAGGACGCTGTATGTCAGGGGGAGGTGTCCCGTGTCGGCCTCCCCGCCGCCGTGTTCGCCCGCGGGGATTACGCCGCCCGCCGCGAATGTCCGCACGCCCGCCACGGCCGCGGTCCGCACGAACGTGTGCGGGTCGGTGGGGTCTTCCGGCAAATACAGTTCGGCGTCCGTCACGCGGATGTCGGCGTCGGAGGCGTTCTCTATGTGGAACACGACGCGGTCCGGTTGCACGGACGCTTCGTCTCCGAGGTAGGTCACGGCCGACAGCCAGACATCTGGCTCGGCAATGTCGAAGGGCAGTTCGTCGGCGGCGCCCTTGGCGTCAGTCACGACAAGAGACAGGCTCCGGCCCGTCGCCCACGAGTCCGAGTGGCCGTTGAAGTTCCACACCGTGAGCGCCCCCGGCGCCAGGGGCTGGACCTCCGGGATGTCGTGCCACGCCCACTCCCCCGAGACCACCAGGGCGTCGGGCGTCGACCCGTCGAAGGTAGGCGACCGAAGCTCGACGGCGTCCTCGCTCGCGTTCCGTATGACGAGTTGCACGCGCGCGGCCATCGCTTCGTCGTAGTCGCGGCGGTAGCGCATGCTCTCGGCCCGTACGTGCGGTGTCGTGGTGATCCCCACGAGCTTGATGCTGTCCGACATCGTGTTCTCCTGTGCTCCCGCGGCGGTCGCGACGACAAGGAATAGCCACACCGCGACCGGTCGCCATCCCATCGTGGCCGTATGCATGGTTCGCCTCCGATCTCCTGGCTGCCGCCGGGGCCGGTCGTGCCGCCGTCCGCGCGCCGGCTTCGCGCGCGCTATCCGTCGGCGGCCGAGGCCATTTCGGTCAGGCCCGCCACCGTGGCGAACCACGCGCCTCGTTCCCTGGCGTGCCGAATGACGTCCTTGACGACCTGTATCTCGCCCGCGTTTATCACTAGCATCCACGGATGGATGACGAGGCTTGCCATATGCCCATGCCGCTCCGCCCAATCGATGTTCGCGAGCCATTTCTCGCGTGCGCCCTCGGGGCTGAACGCCTCCTCGTGCGCGTCGGCCCAGTCCGGGCGCCTGTCGGTGTAGTCGGAGGCGCCGCGCGCCTCGGCTCCCGGCACGACGACGCGGAGATCGCATCCTTCTACGTCGCGCCATTGCGGGAACGGCGTGCCGGCCGCGCGGAATCGCGACTCGACGAACGTGATGCCGAGCTCGGCGGCGGCGCGCAACGTGTTCTCGTCGGCCGATCCGTGATGGGGACACCCGAGGCCGACCGCCTCAACGCCGCAGGCGGCGTGTATCGAGTCGCGCATGCGTCGTAGTTCGTGGCGTTGGTCGGCGAGAGATCGCCCGGCGAACGCCTCGCGGTGGAACATGCCGTGGCCGTATACCTCGTGTCCGGCGTCGACGATGTCCGCAATGAGGTTCGGGAACATCTCCGCCGTTATCCCCAGAACGGCGAACGTCAGGTGGACGTCCATCTCCGCGAGCATGTCCAACAGATTCGTCACGGCAACGCGCGTTAGCCGATAGTCCCCGATGTACTTCTGCGCTTCCACGTGTTCCACGTCGACGCGCACCCGGAACGCGAACGGACGCCCATGCCAGCTCATGCGCCCGCCTCCTCTGCTGCTCTGCCGAGGATCACCGTCTCTCCGGTCTCGTACGCCGTCTTGAAGGCGGCGATGAGGTCGAGCGTGCGAAGGCACTCCTCCTGCCACGGGCCGACATCCGCGCCGCGTCGGCAGTGGTCGATCCACGTCGCCAATTCGCGCTCGTCTCCGCGCCACGCGCCGACGGGTCGTCGCTCGACGCCCTCCGAGGTGTGGATCGCCACGGACTCCGCGCCCGTGTCGGGATCGGGTTCGACCGTGAGGCCGCCGTCGTCTCCCAGCACATGCATTCCCGAGCCCGGCGGGAACCGATGGTGCATCGACATCAGCAGGTCCACCGACGCCAGGGCGCCGCTGTCACACTCGACCAGGCACTTACCGTTGTCGATGTACGGGATTCCGTGATGATCGAGGTTCGCGCCGAACCCCATCACCTTGACCGGCTCCGCGCGCATCATCATGCGCAGCAGGTCGAACACGTAGTAGCCCATCTCGTACTCGGGGCCGGCTGCCATGGTGGTGTCGCTCTTCCACCCGCCGAGTGTAAGGTGGTGCGTGATCGAGAAGTGACCCGAGACCGGTCGGCCGATCGCCCCATCTTCGATCGCCTCGGACGCCGCGACGGACGCCGGCCGATGCCGATGTGGCAGATTCCCAACCACCACCACGCCCCGCGCGTTCCCCGCGCCGAACATCGCCTCGGCCTCGTCGCGCGACCGGGCGAACGGCTTCGGGACGAAGACGTGCGCGCCCGCCTCGACCGCCTTCAGCGTGTAGTGCAGATGCAGGTAGTCCTCGGTGCAGATGCAGACGGCGTCCGGGCGCGCGTCCGCGAGGAGGTCGTCCGCCGACTCGTAAATGCCGCCGTCGAACCGCTCGTGGTACTCGTCGACCGTCTTCGGGTAGGTCGCCAGCCACGGTAGGTTCAGCGCGTCGCGGATGTACTTCGCGCTACGCCCGAGGTGCGCCATGCCGACGAATTCCACGTCGGCCATGCCCACGAACGCGCGGGCGTAGTGCAGGCTATAGCTCGATACGGCCCCGATGATGCCGACCCGGAACACATCCGCCATGGAACTGCCCCCGCTAGCCGTACGTCGGAACGCTCACCGGCGTGTGCGTCTCGCCGGATCGGTACGCCGCGTAGATGACATCGAGCGTGTTCCGACCCTCCTCGCCCGGCACTTCCGGCGCCGTGCCGTTGAAGACCGCGTCGGCGAATCTCTCGATGAGCTTCACGCGACCGTCCACACGCGGGGCCTCGATCTCCGTCCACGCGTCCTTCTCGAGCCCGTCCACATCGTTCTCCGTGAAGACGCGCAGCCGTCCACCGAAGGCCATCTGGCCCTCGGAGCCGTAGATGCGCGTCCCGCCCGCCTCGCCGCCCCGCGCGCACGAGGACGCCATCATGTCGCCGATGGCGCCGTTGTCGTAGCGGATGGAGACCGTGATGAAGTCCTCGACCTCGGTGTCGGTTAGGTACGTGTCGTATTCGGCGTAGACGCGCGTGGCCTCCAGGCCGGTCGCATAGCGCACGGCGTCGATCTCGTGCACGAGGTTCATGATGAGGATGCCGCCGCCGGAGTTCTCCTTCGACTTGCGCCAGTCGGTCTGGACGCGTTGCGTGTAGCCGCCGGTCCAGTAGCTGTCGGGCTTGTTCGCCGCGACGTGGAACTTGAGCGCGAGGATCTTCCCGAGGGCGCCCGACTCGATGAGCTCCTTCGCGCGCACCGTCGATCCCGAGTAACGGCTCGGAAGCAACACTGAGAGGAGCACCCCGGCATCGGCGCACGCGCGGATCATGTCGTTGGCCTGCTCCGTGGTGCAGGCGATGGGCTTCTCCACCAGCACGTGCTTACCGGCTTCCGCCGCCTGTATCGTCAGGGGAGCGTGCAGGAAATGCGGCGCCGATATGAGCACGGCGTCCACATCGTCGCGCGCCATGAGCTCCGCCGCGTCGGTCGTCGGGTCGCCGCCGAACGTGTCCGTGAACGACTGCGCGACATCCTCGACCGTGTCCATCGCCGCGACGATCGTCGCGTTCGGGCAGTCGGTGACGGACTGCCCCGTCGCCTTGTAGGCGATCTCACCGCAGCCGATCATGCCGATCCTGAGCGTGTCGGACATCGGTCCTCTCCTTCGTTACCGTGTTGGCGCGGGGGCGCTGGTGAGCGCTGTGTCGTTACCGAGCTCCCGTCGTCATGTCTGCGCTCGTGGCGCGGCTTCCGTCGGGCAGGCCGGGGCCCCGGTCGAAGTGTTCACGAAAGGCGTCCGATGGGGGATCGGCGGCACGCTCGGCGACGGCATCGCGCACTCTCTCCGCAATGGGGGCGTTGTGCGCGTAGATGCGCATCGCCGACACAGCGCGGCCGGCATTCTGCGGCGTGTCCTGCGCTACCACACCCAGCAGGTATTCGACGGCGTCGTCACGACGGGTCAGTGCGATTGCCAGGAGCACGGTGTCTTCCATGTCCGGCGCCAGGATCGTGCGGTTCCGGTAGCCGCGAAGCGCGGCGAAGGCCGCGGGCGCGCTGGGCTCCCCGAGCGCCAATGCCGCGGCGCGGGCGACATCCTCGTCGGCCGAATGAAGGAAGCCGGCCACGAATTCGGTCGATCTCTCCGGCGCTACGCGCATGAGACCCACAAAGCACTCGGCGGTGACGTCGACTTCGTCGTCGTCGGAGCTCGCCTTCAGGCGCAGGAGCAACTCCGCGTCCGATCCGCCGCGATGCGCCATGGCCGCGACGGCGCCCACGCGCGCTTCGGATTCGGGGTCGGTGAGAAGAGACGTGATGGCGAACGTGGCGTCCCGGCCTCCCAGCCGCGCCAGGGCGAAGGCGCATCTCGCGCGCAGCGTAGGCGCGGTATCGATCTCGGTCATGTGGCCCTTCTCGGAAGACGTCCACTCGGGGTCCATGTGTTCGCCGGGGATCTCCTTGGTGATGCGTCCCTCATACGCCCATTCCATCTGCGTGTGGCGTATGCCTCGGAGGAACGGCGCCGTATCGTCGAACCGCAAGGCGTCCATGGCTTCGGCGAGGGCGACCTTGGCGAGACATCCGTCGTCCGCCTTGCCCGAGCTGTCCAGGAAACGGTCGAACGTGGCGACAAGGTCGGCGGCCAACTCCGTGGCCTCGAGTTCCGCCACGACCCGCGCGGCCCTGGCGACGAGCACAGCGCTCCGGCGGCCGAGCATGTCGTGAAGTTCGGGGATGCATCTGTCCGTGACCCCGGAGACGATCATCTCGCCGAGGCGTATGATGAGCGCGTCGTCACTCGGTCGGCGAGCCATGCGTCACTCCGCGCGGGACGAGACGATCCGTAGCGAATGGGTCGTTCAGGGCGAGGCGGGTCCACCTCCTCGCGCCCAGGGCGCGCATGTGTGCTGCGAAGGCCCGATGGCCCGCCTCGACCGATGCCAGCATAGCACTTGCGTGGCGCCGACTACAGCGCGATGCCGGACGCCGCCACATCGGATAGATGCATGGGAGGGTTCCCGTGGCGCGCCGGCCCGCTCTGCGAGGAGGGATGGAGTCCGACTGTCAAGGCCGGGAAGCCAACAGGGCGGCCCCAGTCCGGCCGAGCCGCTGGGCTCGGGCGCGTGAGCGCGCTGTCGCCCAACGCAACTGACCAGAACAGGGCATCTTCGGAGGCGCGGCGCGGGTTGGGCGCCTCACGTGCGACGCGTCGTTCGCCGGGCTCGATCTCGCCCATGTTTCGTTGGCCGCCAGCAGCGTGCCAGCGGTCACGATGCGTGAGAGACTTGCGGCGGCGCGGCCCAGCGTGATCCGCGAGGAGACGGCCTTCCGACGCAAGCCACGCGAACTGACGGCCGCGACTACCTTACGGGCCCTGCGCGCCTGGGCATCGACAGATGACTGTCCGCCACCGGCTACTGGATCAGACCGGCGCGGAACAGTGCGTGGGACGGCGATCCGCCAGCGCGCGTTCTGATGACGCCCTCGCCTGACGCGCCGAGGTACCCGGGATCCTCAGGAGGGTCTGCACGTGACCAGCAACGTGATGCGCATGTACGCCGTCGGCCTGATGACGTTCATCCTCTTCCTGAGCACCCTGGCCGGGCTTCCCGTCCTTCCCGAACTGTCGGCGTCGCTTGGCGCCGGCCCGACCTGGATTCCGATCATAGTGTCAGCGGCCCTGGCAACCATTGTCATCGCCCAGCTCTTCACGGGCACGTTGGCGGATCGGTACTCCAGGCGGGCGCTGATAGTGGCCGGCGCGCTGATCGGGTCGGTCTCGTCGCTGCTGTGTGTTGTCGCGACNCANTGGGTTCATCTGTTACTGCTNCGCGTNCTTGGCGGAATGGCCGACGCGATTGCGATGCCGGCGNTGCTGTCGATCACAGCTTCGCTGGGCAAGGATCAGCCCGGGAAGTTCTTCGGGATTCTCAGAGGGAGTCAAGGGCTGTCGTATGTGCTCGGCCCCGCGCTGGGTAGCGCCCTTTCCCTGATCTCACTGCGAGCGCCGTTCCTTCTGGACGGATGCCTCTCGCTCTTGGCGCTCATCGCCGCAATCGCCCTCGTGACNGACGCACGGCCAGGGGAGGATGTAGGCGGTCACGCCGCGGGGNTGCNGTCNCGCCTGCGAGCGACATTCGCTGATCGACGAGTCTATCTNTACCTCCTGATGGGCATAGCTGGGCTGTTCGCCTTTGGGGTGTTCTACAGCTTCGTCCCTGCCAAAGCGCGCCTTCTCGGCTTGGAGGCATGGCGAATTGGGCTGATACTCAGCGGCGGGGCGGTCGTGTTTAGCGTGGTGTCCTATAGTGTCGGCCCTCTGTCCGACCGGATCGGCCGTCGCATCTTTGTCCTCGTGTCTCAACTGCTCATCATGATCGGTGGGGTCGGTCTCGCGGTCAGTCGCGGGTTCGTCCCGTTGTTCGCGTTTTACCTGCTGTTCGTTGTTGGCGAGGCGGCCACCTACCTGCTCTGCTTCGTGTACGCGACGGAGGCGTTCGACCAACGACGCATTGGGGCGTCGCTGGGGGTCTTCGACTCCGCGATGGACCTGTCATTGTTCCTGGCGCCTCTTCTGGGCGCAGCCGTCTATGGCGCGACAGGTCATATGACCCCGGTCTTCCTCATCGCCGTGATCCCCGCTGCCGCCACACTGTGCGTGGCGGGTTCTCGGCTTGATGCGGGTCGCGCTGAACAGGCGGGAACTGACCCGCCCTCCGGCTAGACTGGCCTATGGGTCAACAGCACNTCNCCGCAGTCCGTCCGCAGCCGGTGTAGCGACTCCTCGACAGAGGCNATGGCGCCCNGNNTCCCGGAGNCGTAGTGCGGNAACGACGNGCCGACCATGCGCTCTAGGGNTNGGCGCGGGCCGGGCGTGCGCGCCGTCCCACCCATCCGATNTGCCGNGCCATCAGGCANTNGGNCGNGAGGNNCAGATNTNACCTTNCGTCCTCGGGCTCGTTNGCGGNATGCGGCCTGCCCGGCCTTGCCATGTCGTCTGTCTGGGCCGACGCCGGCGAGCGGCAGATCGGCGCTACGGNGAGATGGGCGGCCTCNGCCTTCGCACTGGGCNGTGNGACTCNGCCTCGNGCNGTCGATGGCGGTCATGCTCACGGCGNGTCCTACGCATCAGGACGTAGCGTCCCGTTTCCGCGGCCCAAGTCCCGTTACTCGACGCCCAGAGCGGCGGCCGTCTCCTGGAGCTGCGCGATGATCGGGATCTTCTGTGGGCACTTGGGTTCGCACTCCCCGCATTGCAGGCAGGCGGCCGCCCACGCCTCGACGAAGGTGGCGCCGCTCCGCTTCTTGCCGAGGTGGGCGTACTGCTCCCGCGCGTGGTCGGTCAGACCGAAGACGCGGTGGAGATTCATCAGGCGGAAGTTGTCCGGGATTTCGACGTCGTTCGGGCACGGCACGCAGTANCGGCANCCGGTGCAGTACAGGTCCATCAGNTTCTGCGTGTCCGTGAGTGACGCCACCACCTGCTCACGCTCGCCTGCCGTGAGGGGTTCCTCCCGCCCTGCCGTGNCGACGTTCTCTTCCACCATCTNCATAGTGCCCATGCCGGATAGAGCGACCGTCACGTTCGGGTTGGACATCACGAAGCGCANCGCCACTTCCGGCGTGCTCCGGGAGCCGCGAACGAGCCCCTGAATCTGGTCGGACGGGGCCACCAGCCGGCCGCCGCCGACGGGGCCCATGATGGCCACGCCGAGNCCCTGGGCGTGNGCGTGNTCTATCACCTCCTCGTTCCGCCGATCCAACAGGTTGTACTGGAGGAGCATGCCCTCGAATTCGCCCGTGTCGATGAGCTTGATCATGTTCTCCGGGGTGTCGTGGCAGGAGAAGCACTTGTGCCGGATGACACCCTCGTCCTTGGCACGGCGGAACCGGTCGATGGGGCCGTCGGCGCCGAGCATGTCGTTGTATTCATCCCAGCTCAGGCCATGGAGATNGTAGAAGTCGATCACGTCGACGCCGATGCGCGTCAGTGAATCGTCGAGGTTCTTCTGCCAATCGTCGCCGGACTCCCCCTTGTAGTGGTTCTTGGTGGAGACGTGCACGCGGTCTCGAAGTCCCTGGATGCCCCTGCCGAAGGCGACCTGGCTCTCGGCGTTGCAGTATCCTACNGCGCTGTCGAGGTAGTTCACGCCGAGCTCGACGGCGCGCCGTATCAGGGCGACGGCCGCGTCCATGTCCACGTGGTCGCCGACCATGGGCAGCCGCATCAGCCCAAACCCGAGGGCGGACACCTTCTTGCCTGTCTCTCCATACGTCCGGTACTGCATGCCACGCTCCTTGGGCCTGCCGGTAGTGGCGAGTGCGCGGTGGCGGGTTGGTGTCGGTGGCGACCTGCCGTGGACAAGACATAGCACGCCGACACGCGGCTGGCGATGTCGCGGAGTCTCAGGGATTCAGGTCGCCGATCGCCCGTCGCATGCCGTCGAAGGCGACATCGCCGGGGAGGGCGTCTCGGGGGAAGAATCGCGCGTCGTCGACGTCGTCCCCGCCGCGCAGCTCGCCGCTGCGGATGTCCGCGCGATATATGACGAGGACGTAGTGCGCCCTGGGGTCGTCGACGCACGAATACACGCCGTGGAGTCCACGTAGGGCCACCTCGACGCCGGCTTCCTCGCGCGCCTCGCGCACGGCCGCCTCCTCGCAGNTCTCCTCGTATTCGACATAGCCCGCGGGCAGATTCCACTGCCCCGCGTACGGCTCGATGGCGCGTCGCACGAGCAGGATAGACCCGTTCGACACGACGATGACGCCCGCGCTGACCTTGGGGTTCAGGTAGTGCACCGCGCCACACGACGCACATGCATAGCGTGCGTATTCGGCGGCCGCCATGGTGACGGAGCCGCCGCAAGTTGGGCAGAAGCGTGGCGCGTTCGGGTGGTCGTCCATGTGCACGCGGCGTGGTCCTTATGTTGGGCTCGGTCGGCCGATGGTATGCTCTGGCGTCAGCGAGAGGAACCCCATGGCGAAGGCGGCCCGGCGCGACGGTCGTTTCGGCCGGGCGTTGAGCGGCCGGGCCGTGGCGATCGGCGCGACCATCATCGGCGCGGTGGCGTACCTATGCCCCATCATCGAGCAGTACGAGTGGGAGATCGACTACGTCCTGCCGGCGCCGCCGGTGTCGGTGATGTTCTTCTTCCTCATTCTGATTCTGGGCAACGCGTTGCTGGCGCGATGGCGTCCCAACTCGGCCCTGAGCTCCAACGAGCTCCTCCTCATCTACGCGATGACGATGGTAGGCGCCCCGCTCTGTTCGTTCGGGCTGGTGCAGTTCCTTCTGCCCAATATGGTCGGTCCCGTGCATTTCGCGACGCCCGAGAACATGTGGGCCGACGAGTTCCTGCGGTATATCCCGGACTGGTTTGGGCCGCGCGACCCGGGGGTGATCGAGGCGTTTTACACGGGGAATCGCGAACGCATCCCGTGGGGCGCGTGGGCGAAGCCGCTCCTGCTGTGGCTCTCGTTCGCGATGGCTCTGTATTGGGTCCTGCTGTGCCTGTGCGCGATCGTACGGCGTCAATGGGTAGACCACGAGCGACTGACGTTCGGCGTCCTTGCGGCGCCCCTCGCGATGGCGCAGGACCCACCCGCCGGCCGCTCCTTGAACGCGTTCTTCGCTAGCAGGTGGATGTGGGTCGGTTTCTGCATACCCGTGCTGGTGCAGCTATCGGTGGGGTTGCATCTGCACGTGCCGACCGTGCCATCGCTGAAGCTGATGCACTTCCCGGTGGAGACGTACCTCGGCGAGAAGCCGTGGAACGCGATCACATACCTCCACATCAGCGTGATGTACTCGATCATCGGCATCGCGTACATGGTTCCCGCGGACGTGTCGTTCAGCCTGTGGTTCTTCTATCTGCTGCGCAAGGCGCAGGACGTGCTGGCCGTGTCGATGGGCTGGCGAGCGTCGCACGCGGGCGGCGTGCTCGCGAGGTTCCCGGCGGTGAACGACCAGGGGGTCGGGGCGTTCTTCGCGCTGTTCTTCGTGAACCTGTGGATGATGCGTCGGCATCTGCGGAACGCGGTAGGCGCGATCGGCGCGCGGCGGGTCGATCCCGCGGCGGACGACTCGCGTGAGGCGATGTCGTACTCGGTGGCCGTGCTCGGGGCGTTGGCCGGCACGACGTTCCTCGTCGTCTGGATGACGGCGGCCGGTCTCGCGCCCGGGTACGGCCTGCTGTTCCTGGGCATCCTCTTCGTGTTCCAGACGGTGTTGGCGCGGATACGGGCGGAGTCGGGCATGGCGTGGCTGTTCCTGCCGCAACCGCCCAGCAACGTCATCGCCACGGTTGTGGGCGCCACGCGGCCGGGCGTGCGCAACCTGACGATCCTTGCCAGCCTGAAGTTCCACACGTTCGAACAGAACGGGTACATCATGCCGTTCCAGATGGAGGCGCTGAAGGCCGCGGACGGCCGTCGTATCCGCGGGCGGGATCTCACAACCGTCATTCTCGTTGGGATGGCGCTGTACATCGGCGTGGGGACGTATTCGTCGCTCAGGCTGTACTACGCTCATGGCGCCGACTCGATGAATCAGTGGCGGGTGGAAAGCGGCGCGTGGGCGTTCGAGGAGCTACAGGCGTGGTTGGCGTCGCGGCCGGAGGCGTCGCTTCCCGCGATTCTGTACATGGGTCTGGGAGCGGCGTTCTACGGCGCCCTGTCGATAGCGCGCAACCACTGGCTGTGGTGGCCGTTCCATCCGATCGGTTATGCCGTGGCGAACACGTTCACGATGGAGTACCTGTGGTCGCCGTTTCTGATGGGATGGCTGGCGAAGTTCGTCGCCTTGCGCGTTGGCGGCATGGCCGCGTACCGCCGGCTTGTGCCGTTCTTCCTCGGGCTTATCGTGGGCGAAGCGGCCGGGAACGGGTTCTGGTCGACCGTCCTCGGCGAGGTGTTCGGAATCCACGGCTTCGCGCACTTCGAGTTCTAGTGGCGAGTTGCTCCGATAACTCAGGGCAGAGCTAGGCGTCGCACCTCGCCGGGGCGTTGGCCGCCTGCCATCACGACGGCGCGAAGTGGCGCCTGATCGCGGTGTTGCGGGGGTGCTCAAGCCACGCCGCGACGAGCCGTTCCGCCTGCTGGAGCGTCTGCGTGCGGTGATCGGCGAGGAGGTACTGCAGCACGAAGTCGGGGTCGCCGGTGAGCACGGCCTGAATCATCAGCTCGGCCTCATGCCATCTGGGGATCATCGCGGCGGCCAACACCTTCGGCGGGAACGGCGACGCGCTTACGGCGTGGATGCCCGCGCCGTTCACAACCCCCTGGCACTCGATGACAAGGTCCTCGGGGAACCCCGCGATCACATGGCCGCGATTGGGGACATTCACCTGGTACACTCGCTCAACGTCATTCACGAGCGAGTCGATGATGGGTACTATCTGCTCGCCGCTCTGCTTGGCTGGGAACGTGTCGGTGATGGGCGTAGCATCATCGGCCGCGGCGCGCTCGACGCGCTCCGCGCTGGCTTGCACGTCCACCAGATACCGCGCCCATCCGATCTCCGAGTCGAATCCGCCGAGCTTCCCGAACCAGTGCTGCTTGTCCTCCAGGGTACGGTGATGCCACCAGCCGACCATTCGAGGCGTGTCACCGATGGGCATCAGCCCGAACTTCCGGTACTGGTGGATCGCCCCGCGTGACATCTGCACATCCCCGTAGCCCCGATCGTCGCGAGCCCAGTACGCCTCGGCCTTCGTGTCGATCCACTCGTCGATCAGCGGGTAGGCGTCCCGGCCGTCGACGCGGAAGTCGGTCATCCATATCCAGTGGTTGAATCCCGGCATCTGCGCCGTCACGCGCGCGGAATCCACGCCGAGCACGCGGGCGATGCTGCGAAGCCCGTAGTGCCCATGGCACAGCCCAAGCACCCGCACGCCGGTCGCGCGGCTCATAGCGGTGCAGCCCTCGAACACGGGGTTCGCCGACTGGATCAGGCGCGCGTTCGGCGCGATGCGCTCGATGTCGCGGGCGACTTGTAGGAAGAACAGGGCCTGGCCGAAGTTGTGCAGCCTTGCGCCCCGGTAGTACCCGTGCGCTTCCGCGAGTTCGCGCTGCTCCTCCGTCCACCCGTGTCCGCCGACCTGCGCCGTGTTGAGGACGAAGTCCGCGCCCGTCAGGGCATCCTCGCGGCTTTCAGTGGTAGAAAACGTGATGTCGGCGTCGAGCTCGCCGGCCAGCCGCACGGCCAGCCGATGCGTCGTCGCCAAGCGCCCTGGGTCGACGTCCATCAGCGTGACGTGGCTGCCCGACAGCCCGTCCGTGACACACAGGTCCCGCACGATGCCGGCCGCGAACGTCGCGCTACCCGCGCCGATGAGCGCGATCTTGACGCCTGTCGCCATGTGTTCTTCCTCCGTAGCTCGCCTGCGTTACACGTCCGTGTACGGCGGCCGCTCGTATCTGCAGGGGTCCTCGACGACGCGCGGGTCGTCCTGTTCGCGGAGGACTGCCATCAGTCGGTCGGAGAGTTCGCGTCTCACGTCGGCGTAAGCGGGGTCGTCCGCTACGTTCGCCATGTAGTGGGGGTCGGCCCGCAGGTCGTATAGCTCCTCGGCGGGGAACTTCCCGAAGCCCATCGCGAACAGATCACGCACCGACGACTCCGCGCGATGATGCACCATCCACGCCTTCGACGGACCTGCGTCGAGGTCCGCGTAGGCGATCATAGTGTCGTTCGCCAGTTCGTCGTACGTCGGTGGTTCGGCGGCGGGGTCGTCGAGGCCCTTGGGGTCGCCCATCGGCCATCGATCCGGGGCGAAGTTGCGGATGTATAGGTGGTCGTTCGTGCGGATGGCGCGCTGCGGGTACGGCAAGTTGCCTTCTCCCGCGCGTCCGACATGCCGCTCGCGCCCGGTCACCACGAACGTGCGCTCCGGGTCGAC
>NYZG01000004.1 GCA_002687025.1 Candidatus Poribacteria bacterium | reverse complement strand
GGCGTCGACCAGTTCCACGCCTGCATGGAGTCCACCGGCGTCTACTGGGAGCCGCTGGCCAACCATCTGCACCAGGCGCAACAACGTGTCAGCGTCGTGAATCCGCTACGCATCCATGGCTTCGCGAAGAGCGAACTGGCCAGGAACAAGACCGACCGTGAGGACGCTGCTCGCATCGCACGGTTCTGTCAGCTCCACGCGCCGTATCCCTGGCAGCCACTGCCTGCGGAGAGGCGGAAGCTACGAGACCTGACGCGGCATCTCCATGCGGTGCGGAAGGCGAGACATCAACACCGCAACAGACGCGAAGGCACACCTCCCGAGTGGCTACTGCAGTCGCTGAAGCGCACCATCGCCCACTTCGACGAGGAGATAGAGCTGATCTGGAAGGAGATCCAAGCGCACATCGATCGGCATCCGGAACTCAAGCGTCAGCGGGAACTTCTCGAGACGATTCCGGCGTTTGGCGAACTTACGGCCACCCTATTGCTGGCGGAGCTGCCGAACATCGAGCGCTTCGCGAGTGCTCGCCAGGTAGCCGCCTTCGCAGGCGTGACGCCCAAGCACAGGCATTCTGGATCGTCCGTGCGCGGACGAACTCAGATGTCGAAGATGGGTCAGGCTCGCATCCGTTGCGCGCTCTACATGCCGGCGATCGTCGCTCGTACCCGCAACCCTATCGCCAGGGCTTTCGCTGACCGGCTTGCGGAGCGTGGCAAGTGCAAGATGGTCATCATCGGCGCGATCATGCGGAAGCTGCTGCACATGGCTTACGGCGTGCTGAAGTCGGGCAAGCCATTCGACCCGCAATACGTGTAGACAGCGAAGGGGCAAGACGGTATCAGATAACGGTGATTCGGTATCCTCCGATGCCGTATCAGAACCTGCGCTTTCCAGTGGCCGTGCGGGTTTAGGCGGTTCTTCTCGGCAGACATCGACCAGTAAAGGTGTCCCAAATCAGCTCGTGAATCTGCTCGACAGGCTGAACAGCGGGTCAAGAACTGCGCCGGTCGGCCACGCCGCTCCAAGGCCCGGATTCCGCCGCGCTTCTACCGGTCTGTGACCGCTGATGCCCGGAGAGCCTCGCGCCAAGGAACCCATGTAGATTCCTATGAACACTGAGAAGCGCAGGTTCTGACACGGCATCGGAAGTCGCTCGATATGCCCGTAAGACTCAGTGGCTGAGCGGGTTCTCATGTGCATGATTGGTTCGGATCAGGTTGCGTATTCGGCCAGTTCTAGTCACTGTCGACATTCGGCCGTAAGTTCCCGGCTCTAAGGCGTCATCGTATTGGGCGAGTTCCGCCTCCGGCAGGATGGCCTTCCAGGGCCCGTTCGTGTCTCTGTGGAAGGATCTCTGCGCGCCTTCGTAGGCTGAGGCGTCGACGATCATTCCGCCATCTGCGAGACCTTCGGCCCGCGGCCTGCCCGATTCCGGTTGCTAGAAGGACTGCCGAACGTCCGCCCACGTGATGGCCAACTTGCTCTGCGGCTCCACAGGCAGCCCGCGCAGCCACGGGAGGACATCAGCGTCGCTGGGTCCNNCGCCNAANCCCAAGTNGCCGAAGTTNCGCAAGCACACGACATCAAACCGNGGTGATCCGGCGGTAGTCGCGGCTGTCTCTCGCGGCCCGATGCGCACCCAGTTTTGGCCGACCTCTATCAGCGGCGATAGACCGCCGTCGTTGCCGGTGAGTTGGTCCTGCCAATACCACACGTCGGTGTGGTTCTGGTTGTCGTTGTTGACTCGGACGCCGTCGTCGATGACATCCGGCCACCAGGAAGAGCCATCCTGAGACGTACCGAAGTAGAACGAGTTCTGGTCGGTGATAACGCGCATGTGGACCCAGATCTGCCAGGTCTCGCCGTTGGCCGTGCCCTCACGCGCCTTGACGGGCCTNGGAAGCTGGTAGACCAGCCAGGGGCGGTCGGGGCCGCCAGCTGTGTCAGCATCACCCGGCGCGGTGAACGCCGTGCCNGTGTAGCTGTCCGCATCGTCAACCACCGTCCATGTGTTGCCGGCGTCGCTGANGGTGCTGGCGCCCTNATCGAACNCGGAATAGTGTGTGCAGATCATCTGGTCGGCATCCGCAGCCGTGGCTAGGGCGAACGCCGCCGAGAGAGCGAACGCGAACACATGTCTCGCTCTTGACATGCTCGACCTCCTTGGTTCATGTGTCCGTTCGGGGAGGCGAGTCCCCGCACGATTGGGACAAGCATAGCGGAAACACGGGTCCACGCCACCCCGTGTACTTCATGGCCGCGCCGTCGGTAACTTGTCAACCCGAATGCCGGACGTGCGCGAGCCGCCTGCGGTGAGTTCCGCTGCTGTCACACTATGCGTAGCGTCTCCTCACCTTGATAGGAGTCGCACCGAACAGGCGGGAAGTGGCCCGTCGGCTAACCGAACACCAATGTCATACCGTTCAATGGCGCGGCGGCAGACCGTGTAGAGATGGCGCTCCGCGGGCATCTTGGCTCGCGCGCCCATCCTCGGTCTGCTCAGTTGGGCGGCGCGGATTTCCGATAAAGGCCGAGGGTTCGCCTCACTTTCCGTGAACCGGGACGTTGACCCACGCCATGAGCGTGAAGGTCGGCGTGATGAAACCGTCGTCGTGCGGCGCCTCAAGTCGGCTGCCGTCGGATTCGAACGCCTGTCCGAACGGGCCATCGGCGGACGTCGCCTGCCCCACTGCCAGGGCGTGGCGCTCGTTCCCGATATGTCCTCGACTTGGCTCCCGTCGTCGCTATCGAACAGCCACGCGCCGAGGACCGAATCCTGAACCGCCGCCGACGCCGGAGCCGCCAGGATCGCGGCCGGCGCGCACGATAATGCCCACATACTGACCCGACTCCGCATGCCAGTGGCCTTCCTCTGTTGACCTCGGTGTCCAGCCGGGCGCAGCCTGGCACGCCCGGTGTAGGCGCGGAAGGCGCAATGCCGATCGCCTTGGCGCGTCCTCGGACCCCGTCGTAGGGTGTGGACGCCTACTCGACCGATTGCCGCTGACAAGGAGCCGAACCCATGGCGTTCGAATTCCGCGAAGCGCTGACCGCGCGCCTGGTGGACGCCACGCCAGACCTACTCGCGACGCAGGACCCCGCCACAGGGCGCTTCGGCGAGGGCGTCTGGATCGTCACCGACCAGAACGCGCTGTTTCCGCTCGCAGCCGCGTGGACGACGCCGGGCGCGAATCACCACGACCCCGACCTGCTCGCAGCGATCGTGCGAGGCGGGGACGCGCTCATCGACGATCAGGACGAGCGCGGCATGTGGGAGTTCCGCAAGAAGGACGGCTCCACGTGGGGGCCGATCCACATGCCGTGGACGTACTCGCGCTGGCTCCGCGCGTTCGGGATCATACGCGAGGCCATGCCAGCAGACGCTCGCCGCCGTTGGGAAGAGGCGCTGATTCTTGGCTACGAGGGGGTCGCGGCTACGGCGCTCTCACGCGTCCACAACATCCCGGCGCACCACGCCATGGGCCTCTACCATGCGGGTCAGCTGTTCGACAACGGCGCTTGGCGCGATCAGGCGCGCGACTTCCTGCTACGCGTCTGCGAGGATCAGCACCCGGACGGCTACTGGTCGGAACACGTCGGGCCGGTGGTGGCGTACAACTTCGTCTATGCGGAGGCGCTCGGCGTGTACCACGCGCAGTCGGGTGACGAGGACGTGCTGCCGACGCTGGAACGCGCCGCTCGCTTCCACGCGGAGTTCGTCTATCCCGACGGCAGCCGGATCGAGACGATCGACGAGCGGAATCCATACCACGCGGGCGCGGTGGAGGGTAACGTCGGGTTCAGCTTCTCGCCCATTGGTCGCGAGTTCCTGCGCCGGCAGCGGCAGCATGTCGCGGACATCACTCCAGACACGGCGGCCAGTTTCGTGTTGTATGGGCGCGAGGGGTCGCTCCCGCAGGCGTCGGACGATTCCTCCGGCGCCACGGCCGTCCTCGGTCGGGGCGACGCATTGGTACACCGGGAGGGGCCGTGGTTCGTCTGTCTATCGGCTTTCGTCAGCCCACTGACGGAGAGCCGATGGGTGCAGGATCGGCAGAACTTCGTGAGCATCTACCACGACCGGCTGGGCGTGATCCTCGGCGGCGGGAACACGAAGCTCCAGCCGCGCTGGAGCAACTTCACCGTTGGCGACGTGGAGCTTCTTGCGCACGAGCCCGGGGATGCCGACCCGACGTTCGCCCCGCCTCCGGGCCTGACGCACATACCGTCGGCGATAGAACTCGACGCGGAGACGCTATCGCTGAGCCTCGAGTATGGCTCGGCCCGGACGCGTCTCACCGTCGATATCGTCGATAATGCCTGCGCCCGTCTGCGCTACGAAGTGTTGGAGGGCGCGGCTGGGGATGCGTGGGGGAACCTGACGTTCCTGGCGACGCTCGGATCGCCCGTAGAGACCGGGGCAGGGCCTGTTGGGGATCTGTCGGAGGAATCCATCGTCGTTGAGGAATGTGGCGGATGGGTTGCCCATGGCGGGTGGCGCCTCGCGACGCCGCCGGAGGCGGAGTTGCGGTGGCCGGTGGCGCCCCACAACCCTTACCGCAAGGACGGCCGCGCCGAGACCTCTGAAGGGAGACTCGTCGTCAGCTTGCCATTCTCGGCTGAGACGGTCAGGCACGAGTGCGTGCTGCGGGTGGTGTGAACCCCACGTCGCGTCAGGATGTCGGCAACCATCTCGGCGGCGCAGGCGATCTGCGTCTACAGGCCCAGGGCCGGGACGACGTCCGTCATTGGCATCGCATATACGACATCCTTGGCGGCCCCTTCGTTCGGCAGGCCGAACGACAGCACGCCGACGGCGCGGCCCGTGGCTTCGTGTACAAGCGGCCCGCCTGACATCCCCTGCACGCCACCAGCTCGAAACTCGATCACGCTGACGCGGTCCAGTCTGACGTCGGCTCCCGCGATCGTCGCGGAGCGCGCTGTATCCACCACGCCGCGACGCGCGTGGCGCAGCTTCGCCATGTCGAACCACTCCAGCACGTCCGGCGCGCGTTTCCAGGGCCGGGGCCGCACGGCATACGGCTGTGCCATGGCCGAAGGGTGCGCGTAGCCCAAGGCGGCGTGGATCTCACCCATCGCGGGCGGGCCGGTCGCTATCGGCAGCGGCCGGCCGCTGCACGGTTCTGGGGCATCGATTCGCATGGCGTCGAGCCCGCGCGCGCGTGTCAGATGGCGTGGCCCGAACCGAATGCGGGAGCCATCGCGGCCCAGTAGCCAATACTCGCAGCGCGTGAAGCCGTCATCGGGAGCGTAGCGGGAGGGCGGCAGGATGTGACGCGCCGTCAGCGCCACGCGTGGACGTACGAAGAACGCCGTCCCAATGAGCGTAATGGCGGGCCACTCCTCTCCCAGCGCGCTGTACGAGATCTTGAAGACGGCGGCTATCATGCGTCTCCCGTGCAGATAGGTGTCCGATTCCGCGATTCCCAGGCATCCTGTGTAGCGCTCATGGGATCCTACGACCGGCAGACAGATGCTACCCTCGTCCAGCTGACGCTGCGAGGCGAGCGCCGCGCCTATGATGCGCTCGTCGCGCGTCACAGGAGACTCCTGTACGCCGTCGCCTATGCGGAGCTCCTGGACGACGGTGAGGCGGACGATGTTGTCCAGGACGCATTCATGCGCGCGTATGAGCGACTCGAACAGCTTCGCGCGCCGGACCGGCTCCGTTCCTGGCTGTGTCGCATTGCCGCCTCCTGCGCCCGGGCGCGCAACCGCGCAGCGACGCGCGGGAGCGCGGCGATGGCCCGGATGGACGACGGGCCGACCACGGTCACACCGGACACGTCGCATCTCGATCGCGAGGAACTCGCGCGGCGGGCGCTGCGCGCGGCGCCACCCGATTGCCGTCGTGTGCTCCTGATGCGCTTCGGTAGCGACACCACCTTCAAGGAGATCGGCGAAGTTCTCCTCATCACAGGCGACGCGGCGGAGAAGCGCCTGCGCCGAGGACTGCGCGCGATGCGGGCGTATCTCCGCCGGGCCGGCTTGGAGGAAGACTGTCGCGACGTGCTCCGCACGCACTGTCTCACGCTGGCTGCGCTGGCCCATTCCGCGACGCCTACGCCCACGCAGTCGACACGACCAGGCGTCGACACGCGCGTTACGCGCGCCGGGGGCGCCTCCGGTTGGGCGTGGGCCGCGGTCGGGTGCGGTGGCGCCGCGCTGCTTCTGCTGGGGTCGGTGCTAGTCGGCGCGTCTGCCCGGCGCGGATCGATGGCGAATCGAGACGGCTCGGGCCACGCAGTGGAGTACCTTACGACCGTGTTGCACCGGCCGGTCGCGCTCCTGCGGAACGACACGCCGATACTACGCCAGCGCGAGCTGCTGCGCCACAGGGATGCCTTGGAAGGCTGGCTTCCCGCCGACCCGGCGCGGGATTCACGACTTCCCCGGCCCGCGGGAAACGACCTGCCTGGACATCGTGACGCCATCGCCATCATGAACGGCTACGGCGTATACCGGCCGCTGCCGGACACCGCGGACGTGGTGGTGGTCGACGCGTGGATGCAGACGCCGGCCACGGACGGTCTGACGACCGTCGGGTTCGTGTTCGGGGATACGCTGGCAGAATGGGAGCGCCTGTTACGCCGCGCGGGAACGCGGCCGTGGCAATACCGTACGGGATACGACGAACCCGAGGCGACCGGGCGTGTCACCGCTTGCGTGCACATGCGGATCGTATACCGCCCGGCGGCCGCATCCTACGACGTATCGCTCGACGGCGATCTCGTGGTGAAAGACGCGTATCTCGCGACCACGTTTGTCGGACGGCCCGTGCGTGGGTTCTTCATTCGCTCGGGCGACGGGGTGTCCGAGGCTGTGACGTACGTCGATGACATCCGCATCGCCGCGCTGCCCAGCGCGGGCGATGCGCGCGGCGCGCCGCGCGGCGCCGGACGCGGAGTGGAGCCGCTCCCGGACACTTCCCGCATACGGCTGGTAGGCGGCAGGCTGAACGGCCGCGATCTCCTGAGGCCGCACGCCACCGTGACGGTTGCGCCCGGCGCGCCGATACGGGGATGGGTTAGCGTGCGCCTCGCGAACAGCCATGGGCCGCACGCGGAGTACCCGGTGGTCCAGGCTGCGACGTGGCAGCCAGGCGCGGCGGGCTACCGGACCGTCGCGAGACACGCGCGGGCCGGCGTCGGCGAGTACCGCACGGAGATCGACCTGATCGCGCCGGAACAACAGGGCGCGCACCACATCGTCATCGCCGGCGCCGCGGAAACCACGCCCGCGCACGTCGCGTCCGGCACGAACTGGGCCGGCGGAGAACCCGTGTAGGGCGACGAGACCGACGTATCCCGCTGGCCCGCACACGTCATCGACACGGCGGCACGGCTCGGAGGCGTCCGGGCGCCGTGGGTGGACGCACGGCGGCGACGCGGCCGCTCGAACTGCGCCGCGACCGTCGTGCGTGTGATCGTCTCGGCGGCGCCTCGGTCGTAGGGCCACCCCCGCATTCCCTCCCACGCGGTGTCACTTCGGCGTCCGATTCCCTCCCCGCCACGCATCTAGTGTCCATGGTCTGCTGATAGCGGTCGCGCCGTTGGGCCGCGCTACTTGGAGCACTGGACGTATGACGCTGCTTCGAAATGGCGAGCGAACGAGCCACATCACCTTGGCAGACGGCGTTCCTCTGCCGCCCGGCGGCGGCCGATCTCGGCGGGCGCGTCGTGACGCCGTTGCTGTGGGCGTCACCGCGCTGGTGTCCGCGCATTGGGTCGCGATAGCACCGACGCAGGCCCAGATCCCAGGTACCAGGATAGTTTCGAGAGCGTACGACGACATCTGGGTAATGGACTCGTACGGTCAGAATGCGATCGCGCTCACGGACGACGCCACCGTGGACACGGCGCCGAGGTGGTCCCCAGATGGCTCGCAGATTGTGTATGTTGCGGAGGACGCGCAGGGCGGGGGCGACATCATAGCCATGGACGCCAACGGCGCAAACCGTGAGAACCTAACACCGGACCCAGCCTCGGATGACGGTGTCCCCGCATGGGCACCCGACGGTACGACGATCGTCTTCCGTCGAGGCGCCGAGCTGTGGTTGATGGATGCGACAGGCGAGGACCAGCGCTTTCTGACCAGCGACAGCGTCAGCACCAGCGAGCCCACATGGTCACCGGACGGCACACAGGTAGCCTACGGTATTCAGGCCGGAGACGTGTACGAGATACACGTAGTCGGAACGGACGGGATCAACCCCGTTGCGTTTGGCGATGTCCCCTCTCCGGCGCGCCGGCCCGCGTGGTCACCGGACGGCGCCCAATTGGCTTTCGACTCCGGCAACAGCATCCAGATCCTGACGATCGACACACATCAGGTAAGGGATCTGTCAAGTCCCGGCCTACAGGACATCCGACCGAGATGGTCATATGACGGCAGCCGGATTCTCTTCCAGAGCATAGGCGCCGTCGGGTGGTGGCAGGTGTCCACTATGGCGGCCACGGACGGGTCAGATCGGGTCACTGTCAGGCCGTCAGGCCGCAGCGAGGACTTCGCGGATTGGTCCGCATACTTGGCGCCGCCCACCGTCACTATCGCCGCGCCGACAGTGGATGAAGTGTTCCCCGCCGGCACGACGGACACGCCCCTGACAGTGGCGATCACCGACCACCCGGCGCCGGGCCACTGGCACTGGCAACATGACTCTCCCTTCCCGGACGAGGGCGTAGCGGGTGGAACCCACGTCGACGCGGGCGTGTTGACGGACGCGATCACCGGACTTGTGGATGCATAGACGTATGCCGCCCATGTCGCCCTCGTCGCCGATGATGCGCACGACCTCGTCAGCGCGACGGACAACCCAGACGTACGCGCCAGCGTGGCGTTCTCCGTCGCGGCTTCCGCTGTCGGCATTTCAGTCATGCCGGCTTCCGTCGACTTTCCCGGCGTACAGGTCGGCGCGTCGGACACGGCCACGTTCACGGTCACCAGCACGGTAGCCGGCACGCTGACCGTCAGCGCCATTGCCTCGGACAACCCGATGTTCACGCTCGCGCCAGACATCCAGACCGCCCCTTCCATCTGGAGCCGAACGCAACGGAGACGGTCACAGTCACCTTCACGCCGACTGTCGAGGGCGTGCAGACGGCGAACATCACCATTAGCCACAACGCTGCGGACGGATCGACGACCATCGCCGCCGCGGGCGTCGGAACTCCAGCAGTGTCGGGCGGCGCGACTATCACCATCGGGGACACGCAGGCGCAGGTAGGAGACGTCGTCGCTATTCCCGTGACCGTGACGGACGTTTCCGACCTGGACGTCACGGGTGTACGCGTCAGCATCGCGTACGATCCCGCGCTGCTCACGCCGAAGAACGATGGCGCGGGAACGCCAACGACGGCCGCGACCGCAGGGGAGGTCGTGCCGCCGGAGTGGGCGGTCGAGCAGAACGTCCCGGCGCCGGGCACGTTGAGCGTCTCCCTCGCCGGCGCCCTCGACAAGCCGGCCGCGGGCGCAGGGACACTCCTGACGCTACGGTTCGACGTGTCCCCAACCGCGGCGCTGGGAGCCCCCAGCCCGGTGACCTTCGCCGAGCTGGAGATGGACGAAGGCGACGTCGCCGTCACCGGCGTGGACGGCGCGTTCCACGTCTTCGCGCCGATGTACGGCGACGTCACCGGCAACGGCGACGTCACCCCATACGACGCTTCGTGGGTGCTCGGACACGTCGTGGACAGCCTGCAGGACCCGCCCGTCGAGCTCGCCTTCCCCATTGAGGAGACGGCGCCCGTCTGGGCGCACTATCCGCTTACGCAGGAGAACGCGCACGAGGTCGCCAACGCAGACGGGGACGTCATCCTCGACGGTCAGCCCAACGCCGGAGGTCCTGATATCACCGCCTTGGACGCGTCGCTGATCCTGCAGAGGGATGTCGAGATCATCCCGGTCTTCCCGGTCGAGACGCCACCCGCCGCGCCTGTGTCGGCGCCGGTCGCGTCCGGGTACGGCCTGCGCGGCGTATCGGCGTCGGCGCGTCCAGGCGGAGGCGTCGTCGTCCTGCTGGATATGTCCGGTATGGCAAGTCTGCGGGCCGGCGAACTCGCGCTCGATTACGACCCCGCGCTTCTGCGTCCGACCGCCGCGTCGTTGAGACACGACGCCGATGCGGGCCGGCCACTTCTCGCCCAGCGCGAAGGCGATGGCCGCCTGGTGGTCGCGTTCGCCGCTGCCAGGCCGATAGGGGCATCCGAGGCGCTTCTCGAAGTCACGTTCGAGGTGACGCCGCGGGTCTCCAGGCCGACGGCAAGCACGATCCGCGCGTCTCATCTGCGACTCAACCGGTCGCGGATCGAGACGGACTTTGCGTTCCCGTTCCGCGTGGAGCCGTTCGCCAACCGGCTGATGGCGAACTATCCGAACCCGTTCAATCCTGAGACGTGGATTCCCTTCGAGTTGGCGGCTGATGCGGACGTTACCGTGCGCGTGTACGGGCTCGCCGGCGACCTCGTGCGCACGCTCGAACTCGGACGCCACGCCACTGGCGAGTACCGAGGTCGCCATCAGGCTGCGCATTGGGACGGGAAGAACGAGCGTGGCGAGCAGGTCGCCAGCGGCGTCTACCTGTACGAGCTCTCCGCAGGCAGTTACCGGGCGCTACGGCGCATGGTCGTGCTGAAGTAGGCGCGGCCCCCAGCCTACGCTGTCCTTGCGTCCCCAACGACACCACCAGGTGGCGTCGTTGGGGACGTCTTCGCTACAGCCCATGACCGTTCGGCCGTCGCCGCGCGATTTTCGTGTCGGCTACGCATATGTCAGGTGCTCAGTACCAGTAGAGGAGCGGGACAATCGTAGACGACAGCGACCGCGCCTATGTCGCGGCGGCTCTTGCCGGCGACGCGGAGGCCTTCGTCGCCCTGGCGCGAAGGTACGAGGGACACGTCTACGCCATCGCGTATGCGCGACTGCTGGACCACGCGTGGGCGCAGGACGTCACGCAGGACACCCTCCTCACAGCTTACGAGCAACTCGGGCGGTTGAGAATGCCGGACAGCTTCTGCGCGTGGATCAGTCGCATCGCGGTGTCGCGGATCGGGCGGCGCCAGGCGCAGTTGCGACGCGAGGCGCCCGCGGACGTAGCTCAGGACTACGCGGAGATGCCGTCAGAGGCCGTCGACCAGGAAGCTTCCGACTGGAAGCTAGATGCGCGCCTGTTCGTACGGGACGCGCTACGTTCGCTGCCTGATTCACTGCGCGTGCCGCTCGTGATGCGCCACATGTCGGACGCGCCGTACGCGCGCATAGCCGAGGCGATGCACATCACGCCCAACGCCGCGGAGAAACGCGTCGAGCGGGCGCTCGCGCGTATCAGACAGCACCTCACGCGGCGTGGAGTCGAGGAATCCCCGTTGCCGCTGGGCATCGCTTACCCGTTCGGCGGGGCGTCCTTGGGGCGCGTGGCGACACAGGTGCGGCAGATGGACCCTCCTGCTCGTGTAACGACGACCTCGGCGAGCGTCTCAGGGACGCTGACCGTTGGCGCCGTCGCGGGCGTCGTGATCACATGCGCCGCGTTCGTGGGGGCGTTCCTGGCGACCTCGGCGCATCTGAAGGGATCGGCCTCTTCGTCCGACGCGGTCGCAAGGGTACGGGTGCTGGCGGGCCGCCCGGCCCCATCCTACGGAGCCTCGCACGACGGCGTGCACGCGCGCGCGGCGTTCGCCGGGCCCATCCCGGGCAACGCCGTCCTCATCATGCAGGAGGATTTCGACGGCCTCGTTCCCGGTCAGGCGCTGCCCGGATGGACGACGGGCGTCTACGCTCAGTCCGAGGACGTACCGCCGGGCGGCGGTCGGGGAGCGGCGATGGTAAGCACGAACATCCCAGGGGCGTACTACCGTTTCCCGATCGTGCAGGGCATCGTCACTATCGAGTATTGGGTGCGGCCACAGCGTGGCGACAGAACCAACTGCGGTCTGTGGATAGGCAATCACCTGGCGGGATGGCAGGCCGCGGACTTCACGGTGACCCCGGCTCGCCCGCGGGATGGCGACGCTATGAACACGTGGTGCCTTGTATGGAAAGGCAGCGACGGCGTCTGGCATTGCGGCGTTGGTACCCCAGGGCGGCCAGCGCCGCCGGTGCAGTTCGGGGAGTATGACGGCGAGTGGCATCACATCCGAGTGCGCTACAGCACGGCGGAGTGCGACTACGCCCTGTACATGGACGGCCGCCTGGTGCTCCGCAACGTGCCGACGGGCCGTGACCTGTCCGCCGGGGTGTCCTGGGTTGCCCTGAACAGCGGCCGATGGGAACGCGAGCAGGACGAACCGTCGCTCTTTGACAGCTTCCGCGTCTATGTCGAGCCGTTGGCAGACGGCGACGCATCATGAAGACCGCCATCGCGGGGTCCCATGGCCGGTACGTCGTCGCGATGACGCAGGGGAGGCGCACCGTGACGTAAGGACGCTGAGAACGGAAGTGGTGGGGTCCCCGCAGTGGTTTGGCGGCCGAGGCGAGGACCCCGCAGCCGATAACTGGATCCGCTACCGGCGTCGGAAGGATACCGAATCCCGGCGCCAAGGCCCAAGGAGCGGCCGCGTGCGAAGCGCGGGCGCCTGAGGCAAATCAGGGAGCGAATATGTACACGGGAATGAGTAGGGCGAAGGCGTTCGTTGTGGCGTGGGGCATCCTCGCGGGTCTGTCTTCGTCGGTGCAGGCCCTTGTGTGGGACCCAGAGGTGGAGGTTGACTCGCAGGCAGGAATGTACCGGGCAGATGTAGCGGCCACCACACACGCTGTACATGCGATCTACGGGCCGACAGGCGCCGGCGCCGTGCAGTACCGGCGATCCACTGACGCTGGCGCCACGTGGGCGGGTGTGCACACATTCGCGTCTACAGTTCATGAGTGGAACGCCGGGATCGGAGCCGACGGCGATCTGGTCGTCGCCACATGGCTGAACTACGTCGGAGGTGAATACCAGGTGTGGGCAGCCAGTTCGCCCGACGAGGGAGCCACGTGGACCGAGCAGACGCTTTCCGCCCTCACGACCGCGCAGACGTGGACTGCCCACGACGTCACGGTCGACGGCGATCGCGTGGCAGCGTTCTGGATCGATCTGGCGGACGGGAACCGGAACTACTACTGTCGCGTGTCCACGGATCGCGGGATCACGTGGGGATCACAGTCGACCGTCGCGGTCGTCCCCAATGTGGATGACGGAACGATTGACGGGGTGTTCGCCGGCGATGCGCTGGTTGCTGTCTACTACAGCGCGGGATCGATGCTCGCGCATAGGTCGACGGACTTCGGTCAGACGTGGGATGGGCCGATCACGGTCGCTGCCGACAGGCCGACAGGGGATCAGACACGACCCCGAGGTCTCGCCGCATCTGGGTCGGTGGTGCTCGCGTGCTGGTGGGAAGGGACCGGCACGGTGAACGTCGCGCGCTCGGCCGACGCCGGTCTGACGTGGGGGTGGTCGGGGACGCCCGTAATGTCGACGGGCATTGGATACCCATCCATTGCCATGCGTGGCGCCTACGCTCTGGTGGCGTATCAAGACTCGGCGGTTGGCCTGCAATGGTCGGAGTCGTCCGACGGCGGCCTGACGTGGGGCATCCCAGGCGCCGCCGGCGTATGGTCGTCGCAGTCGATACCCTCGGCGCTCGCATTCTCATCGGAATACGCGCACCTGATGGCCAACCGTGGCGCCGGCGGCATCGTCACAGCCAGTGCCCTCCTCCCGCCTCCTGAGATAGTAGTGACACCGGAGTCGCTCGACTTCCCCTCCGTGCGGGTCAGCAGCTCGGCGGCAGACACGTTCGCCATCGCCAACACGGGTCCGGCGGCGCTAGCGGTTACCGACATCACATCCGACAACGTCGTATTCGCCGTGTCCCCGACGTCCGCGCTTCCGTTCGATGTCCTGCCACAAGGCCCGGAGACGGTCGCCGTGACGTTCACGCCAACTGTGGAGGGCGTGCAGACGGCGAACATCACGATCACGCACAACGCCGACGGAAGCCCAACGGTCGTCACCGTTAGAGGCACGGGCATGCCGCCTCTGCCCACGGTCACCATCACGGCGCCGACAGCTGACGAGGTGCTCCCCGCAGGTACGACGAGCACGCCCCTGACCGTGGCAATCACAGACCACGCCGACCCCGGCCACTGGCACTGGCAGCTTGACACGTCGTTTGCGGACACAGGCGTCGCGGGTGGGAACCACGTCGATCCTGGCGTTCTCACCGACACGATGACTGGCCTCGTCGACGGAGGCGCCTACACGGTCCACGTCGCGTTGGTCTCGGATGCGGCGCACAACCTCATCGACGTGGACGACAACGCTGACTCTCGCGCCAGCGTGCCGTTCTCGATCGCGAACACGCTGCTCGCTTCCTCGATCGCCATCGTGGCGCCCACGCCGGGTCAGGCATTCCCGGCAGGAACCACTTTCACGGACGTAGCCGTGGACATCCAGAACCACCCGTCGCCGGGGCACTGGGCATGGCAGTTGGACGCGCCGTTCCCGGATTCGGGTGTCGCGGGAGGCACGCCGGTAGCGTCGGGTATCACGGACACCATGCCCACGCTGACGGACGGAAACCACGCCGTCTACGTCGCTCTAGTCGACGGAGCCGGCGACCTCTTGACACCGTCGGTGCATCAGAGCGTGGCGTTCCTCGTCGGACCGGCGACGGCGCCGTCCGGAGGTGCGCTACTCACGGTCACGACCAGACGCGGTCAAGCGGGGGCAACCGTGTCCGTGCCCATCGACACCACGAGCGTCGACACGCTGAACATCGGCTCGATCAGTTTATCACTGACGTACGACGCGCAACTGCTCACGCCGGTGACGGCGAATACGAGCCTGGGCATTCTCGACCCGGCCACGTGGACTCTGGAGCAGAACGTGATCGCTCCGGGCCAACTCAATCTCTCGATGGCGGCCGCGTTCGGCAACGCTGCGAGTGGACTGGGCACGGTGGTCACCGTCGACTTCGACATCGGCGCCACGGCTCCCAGCGGCGCGTCGACCGCGCTGCGACTCACGCGCGCCGATCTCAACGAGGGCAACGTACCGTCCTCCGTCGTTGACGGCACGTTCTCCGTCATGGAGTTCATGTACGGCGACGTGAGCGGCAACGGCGTCCCGACGGCCTACGACGCCGCGTGGATCCTCGAATACATCGCCACTGCACTCGTCGGCCCGCCGGTCCTCTTCCCCATCGAGGTCACTCCGCCCGTGTGGTCGGACCAAGTTCTGAGCCACGACGAGGCCGTTCTTGTGGCGGACGCGGACGCGAGCGGAACGGATGTCATCGAAGGGATCGATGCTCCTGACGCATCGCTGCTCCTGCAATACGACGTTGGTCTCATCACGGTGTTCCCTGCCGCGAACGGCGCGGCCGCCCCAGCCTGGCTCCCGGAGGACATCACGTACGTCCTGGATGCAACGACAGCGAGGCCCCGGCCGGGCGCGCAAGTGACCGTGACCCTCGATGCATCCGCGATGGCCGACCTGACCGCTGGCGAGTTGGTCCTGGACTACGACCCGTCGTTGCTCAGGCCGGTGGACGTCGCGCTGAGACCTTCCGACGCGCGTGACCTGACGCGGCGCCCGCTTCTGACGCAGAGCGAGGGCGACGGACGCATGGCGGTGGCGTTCGCCTCCGCGCGGCCGATAGAGGCGTCTGACGCGTTCCTCGAAGTCACGTTCGAGGCGACGCGCGACATCTCACACATGCGGGAAAGCGCCATCCGCGCGTCTCACCTGCGACTCAACCGGTCGCTGGTGGAGACGGACTTCACCTTCCCGTTCCGCATCGAGCCGTTCGCGAACCGGCTGATGGCGAACTACCCGAACCCGTTCAACCCGGAGACGTGGATCCCGTTCGAGTTGGCGGCCGAGGCGGACGTCACCGTGCGCGTGTACGGGCTCGCCGGAGAGCTTGTGCGCACGCTGGAGCTCGGCCGGCGAGATGTCGGCGAGTACCACGGGCGCAGCCGAGCCGCTCATTGGGATGGGAAGAACAGGCGTGGGGAGCAGGTCGCCAGCGGCGTATACCTGTACGAGCTCTCCGCCGGCAGCTACCGAGCTCTGCGGCGGATGGTCGTCATGAAGTAGCGCGCCGCACGCTGATTCACCATCCACGTCCCCGACGACTCTCACCCGAGGGCTCCGTCGGGGACGTTCTCTTTGCGTCTACGCCCCGCCGACCGGCCGCCGTCCACGATCCTCATCCGCGCCCAAGCACGCCATCCTGCCAATCCGTCGTATTACCCGTCCCGTCCCAGCGGTCTTCAGTGTACGGACGCGCCACGGGAGACACCCACGTGGAACGCAGCGACGCACATCACGACGACGCCCGGCTCGTAGCGCGCGCGCAGCAGGGCGACCACGACGCCTTCACGGAGCTCGTGCGGCGGTACTCAGACCGGCTGCATGGGATCGCCTACGCGCGACTGCTCAATCACGCGGACGCCGAAGAGGCGGTGCAGGAGTCGTTCCTACGCGCCTACGAGCGACTCGGTCAGTTGCGGTCACCGGCCGGGTTCGGCGGCTGGCTGGCGCGCATCGCCGTCTCCCGCGCGAGCGAGGCGGGACGCCGCAAGGGGCGCGAGGAGTTGATGGCGCGCCCCGAGAAGCTGACGGTGGAAGACGCTGCCTCGGACGAGCATCTCCTCCTGGAGAACCACGAGGCGGTGTGCGCGTTTGTGCAGGACGCCCTTCGCCGTCTGCCTGCATCGCTTCGGACACCCCTCGTGATGCGGTACATGTCGGATGCCTCCTACAAGGAGATCGCGCGTCTTCTTCTGATTTCGCCCGGCACGGCGCAGCAGAGGGTCCGTCGGGGGCTCGACGGAATGCGTCGCTATCTGCGTCAGCGGGGCGATCCTGGGTTGGCGCCAGAGCGCCTGCTGTCTCTGCCGCTCGCCTGTCCTCTTGCGGCGGAGGTGGCCGCGCGGGTCGCCGAGGCCGTGCTTCCGCTGCCTCCGCCCGCGACCGCTCGGACGGCGCATTCGTCGACGGGAGGGCCGCTGGTCATCGGAGCAGCCGCAGGTGTCGCTCTCACATGCGCTGTCGTGACTACTCAGCCGGGCTCGCGCGTGCCGGGATGAATGGCTGACCGAGTAGGGCATTTCGGATGGCGTCGAGGACGC
>NYZG01000003.1 GCA_002687025.1 Candidatus Poribacteria bacterium | reverse complement strand
CGGCGAGCCCGCATGGACCGCTGATTCCGGCGAAGCCGCGTACTCGTCGTCCGTGGCCGTGACGTTCGGTGGCGTGCGTCAGGTGCTGTTCCTCACGCCTCGGGCGCTCATTTCGGTGGCCCCTACCGACGGCGCCGTGCTGTGGAACTACGACTGGCCCGACGGCATCAACATCGCCACGCCGCTCTTCGTGCCGGACGACCTCGTGTTCGTGTCCGCGTCGTACGACAAGGGGTCGGCCGTCGTGCGAATGACCGAGGCGGACGGCCGAATCGGCGTTGAGGAAGTGTGGGCGAGCCGGGTCATGCGGAACCACTTCAACTCGTCGGTGTTGCTGGACGGCTATCTCTACGGGTTCGATAACGCGAACCTGAAATGCATTGAGGCCGCCACCGGCGACGAGATGTGGAGCCATCCACGCGAATTGGGCAAGGGGTCGCTCATTCGTGCAGGCGACCGGCTGATCGCTCTCGGCGAGGAGGGCAAGCTTGTACTCGCGGAGGCGACGCCGCGGAAGTACAACGAACTAGCGACGACGCAGATGATGCGCGGCCGCTGCTGGACTCCGCCAACGCTCGCGCACGGTCGGCTCTATCTGCGCAACCAGACAGAGCTCGTATGCCTGGACGTCCGCGCCCAGCCGTAGCGCTCCGAGCGAGTCAGATTCGCGGCAATGACGGCCGGTGGAGTCGGTGACGCCCGCCGGCCGTCATCCCGGTCTGATCCAGACGCAAGGCCGTGGTCCGCCGCCTCCAGCCGACGCATAATGCGACGCGCCTTCGTGAGGCGTCGCATTGTGGGCCGGGTGTCGCCGCATCGCCAGAGCCCCCTTCACGCGCGGCGACACGGCCCGTGGGCAGCCGGCATCGCCGTCGCTGCGCGGCTACGCGCGCCGTCGACACAGGTCAACACCCGGGGCCGTGTGGGATTGGCACGCCTCCTGCGAACCGGTGGGCGTATGACGGGAAAAGCGCATCTCCGCCGGGGACGCCCCCCGGAATCCTCCCGTAGCGACCCGGGTTCGTCACCGTGACAAACGCGTGTCCGGCGGGGATGCCTCTTACACCGTTAAGTCCGTGGGAAATCCGCCCCACTCCGCGAGGGAGTCCGAGCCGGCGCGATGGGTTCGGATCGGACGACGGTGGTTCCGTCACGACGCGAACGGGCGCGCGAACGCCCGGCGTCAATGACCGGCCTCGACGGGAAAACAGATCGCCGGCGCGCAGAGCGCGCGTCAGGAGGGCGCCGGCGATCCTCGCACTGTAAAGTACACGCTGCACAACGCCTACCGACTGCGGCCACCGGGCCGTGGTCGGCTCCGCTACGCACCGGCGACTCGACGCCTGCGCGCTTCTCGATCCCTGCCCTGCACGCCGCCAGCACTCGTTCCATATCGAGGGACGCGAACATACCTCGCGCATCATGATCCACCGCGCGGCCCCGGCTGCTCGAGGTTGCGGTCGCGATGTCCCGAGGCAATGATGGTACCGTGGACTCGCGACGGGTCTCACGACTCCAACGCCGACTCTCCGGGAAACGCGGGGGCTACGGGATGACTCACGACGGTATGAGAATCGGCATGCTCGGAATCCACTACCCGTCTCCACATCGGCTGAGTGGCGTCGCCGAGGCTGAATGGGAGATAGGGCAGGCAGCCGCCCTCGGGCTGCGGGCGCTTCACCACTATCGGCCACCGGTCGACGCGCCGCCGGAGGAGCTCGACAGACTCGGGCAGATGGCCCGAGACGCGGGCGTCGAGTTGGAGTGCGAACTGCCGTGGGACGTATTCACGCTCGATCCATCGGCCGCGGCGGCCACGCGCGGGAAGACGGCAGGGGTGATGGCGGCCGCCAAACGGCTGGGAGCGGACATCGTGCGGGGCGGGTACGGTTGCATCACGCTCGACACGACGCGCTACGCCAGACACCGCCCGCTGGGACGCCATCTCGCGGACATCGCTAAAACCGTCGGCGAGACGGCGCGCCTCGCCGCGGACCACGGGCTCCTGCTTGCGGTGGAAAACCACTGCGATTTCTCCGGCGCGGAGATCGTACGCATCCTGGAGACCGTCGATCTCCCGAACGCGGGAGCCGCGCTGGACACCGGCAACAGCTTCCCCGTCTTCTGCGACTGGCGCGCGGACATCGAGGCGATGGCGCCCTGGGCGATCGCGACGCACTTCAAGGACATGCGCGTCGTGCCGAATCCACACGCGGGCGTGCCGTTCACCGTCGAGGGATGCGTCCTCGGCGAGGGCGACATCGACGTCCCTTGGATCATCGAGCAGTTGCGCGCGCACTCCCCGCGCGGCGACGCCCTGCGGCTCATCGTCGAGATAGGCTGGCCACCAGACGATCCCGACCGCGACACTGGCGAGCAGATGCGCGAGATGATGCGCGCGAGTCTGGATTACCTTCGCGCCACTCTATCCTGATCCTTGGGACGGCCGAGTGGCGGGAGCTCAGTGAGGGCTCTCGCCGGCACACGGCCCGCTCTACTTCATGACGACCAGCCGCCGCAGCTCCCGGTAGTCGCCTGCGGCAAGCTCGTACAGATACACGCCGCTCGCGACCTGTTCGCCGCGCTCGTTCCTCCCGTCCCAATGCGCTGCCTGATCGCGGCCTCGGTACTCGCCCGTGGCGCGGCGTCCGAGTTCCAGTGTGCGCACGAGTTCCCCGGCGAGCCCATACACGCGCACGGTGACGTCCGCCTCCGCCGCCAATTCGAAGGGGATCCACGTCTCAGGGTTGAATGGGTTCGGGTAGTTCGCCATCAGGCGCGTTTGGTACGGCTCGATGCGGAACGAGAACACAAACCCCGTCTCAATCAGCGACTGGTTCAGGCGTAGGTGAGATGCGCGGATCGCGCCCTCCCGCGCGTGTGAAATGTCGCGCGTTGCCTCGAATGTGACGTTGAGGAACGCGTCGGACGTCCCGATCGGCCGCGCGGCGGCGAACGCTACTGCGACGCGCCCGTCGCCTTCGCTCTGTGTGAGCAGAGGCCGCTGTGTCGCACGGCTCCCGTGGTGACCCCGCAGGGCGATGTCCACGGGTCTCACTAGCGACGGGTCGAACTCCAGGACCAACTCGCCTGCGTACAGGTCGACCATCGCGGACGCGTCGAGGGTGACAGTGACATGCGCACCCGGTCGTTCCGACAAGGCCAGACCACGCAGGCTGTAGACCAGGGAGCCGGGCAGGACGGAGGGAGCTGACGGCGCGCCACCCTCCGCCTCGAACAGCTCGATTATCCCAACGCGCTTCTTGAGTATGTCCGACGCGTCCATCGCGGTGATGAACCCGTCATCATTGACATCCGCCACTTCGAGCGCCTCTGACCCAGTCAGCGGCAGCGATGCCCAGATCGGCGCGTTCTCCTCAATGGGGAACAGGATCGGCGTGCCCGCGAGATCGTTGGCCACCCACTCCAGCACCCACGATGCGTCATACGCCGAGATCGTGCCATCGCCGGTGACGTCGCCGTAGACGACGTTCAGGACGGTGAAGAGACCGGCCACGCCGGTCGAGTCGACCTCGTCCTCGTTGAGACGCACGCCGGTGAGCGTCAGCGGGGTCTGCGTGCCTGCGATTGCCCCAACGGCGACGTCGAACGCCACTGAGAGGATCTCGCCGCCTGTCAGCGCGTTGGCGAAGGCGCTCGCAAGCGACACCGATAGCACGCCGGTCGATGAGATGTTCTGCAGGATGACCCAGTCGGCGGGCACGAGGGTTGCGTTGATCGTGACGGCGGACAGAACGCCCGCGTCGCTCGTCGGCGTGAGGATGGTCTCGTCGTAGTGCAGGTCGAGGTCTACTCCGGTGACCGTGTCGACCGGCACGGCGTATACCTCGATGGGGATCGCCGTGGTGGTTCCGGCGCCTCCCTGCTTGCTGACGACGCGTACGAATTCTGTGGGCAGAATGCCGACGGAGAACGCGGCGCTCGCGCGTGACGCGGGTTCTACCGTCGCGTCGACGAGGTCTCCATCGACCAGCGCGACGTAGACGGTGTGTGACGCGCCGTCCACCAGCCCTCCGATCCCGGCGATGCTCCCTGACGCCACGGGATTCGCGTCGCCCGGGACGGCGCCGGTGTCGGGGAAGGCCGTGTCTAGTCGCCACGCCCAGGTCCCCGCCGCGTGGTCGGTGACGTCTACGCTGAGCGTCGTGGTCCCTGTGCCAGGCGGCAGTTCCTGCCCCTCCGTCGGCGTCACGACCGACACCGTGGCCGACCCCGTTAGCGTATCCACAGAGAACGACACGCTAGCGCGCGCGCCTGCGTTGATTGTCGCGTCGACGAGGCTGTGCGCGGCATCGGCGACCAGCGCGACGTAGACTGTGTGAGCTCCGCCGTCGACGAGGTCGGAGATCGTGTCGGTGAGCACTCCCGGATCGACGTGGTCCCCGGCCGCGACGCCCGTGTCCGGGAACGGCGCGTCCAGCTGCCAGTGCCAGTGGCCCGGCGCCGCGTGATCGGTGATTGCCACCGTGAGCGGCGTGCTCGTCGTGCCAGCCGCGAGGATCTGATCAGGCGTCGGCGCGGTGATGGCGACGGTCGGCGGCGTTTCAGTACCGCCCTGTGTTACGGTGATCATCTGGTTCGCGGCGACGTTCATGAGCACATCAGTGGACCCGGAAGGCCACTGTACGGTCAGCGTATCCACGGCCGACGCAACTCCCAAACCGAACTCCACGGGCAGGCTGTCCTGCGAAGTGAGGCCCGTCCCGCCATCCACGGCACGCATCTGCGTGATCCCACCAACCGTGGCAGCCACAACCGCCCCAACGCCTTTACGATTGTCCGTAGACCCCACCAGCGTCACGGCCAGCCACGAATTCGCGCCACCGGCGCTCACCAAGAAGTGGTTCCCGCCTGCGTCGACCTTACCGACATAGAGGTCGAGGTCGCCATCGCGGTCGTAGTCGGCCCACGCGGCCTGAAACACGCTGCCGGTCAATCCGGCTCCAACGGTTGACGCGATGTTGGCGAACGTGCCATCGCCGTTGTTGCTGTAGAGTAACAGTGAGCTCGTGTAGCTGATCGTAGCCAGATCCAGGTCGCCATCGTTGTCATAGTCACCCCAGGCGACGCCACGTCCAGCTCCGCCGCTGCCGACGCCCGCTGTGGCGGCTACGTTGGTGAAGGCAGTTCCGCTGTCGTTGTGGTACAGCCAGTTAGTACCACTCGTATTGGTTATATATAAATCTATGAACCCGTCGTTGTCGTAATCAGCCCATGCGGCGCCGGTGCCCACGGACCCAGTGGCGATTCCTAAAGCAGCGGAGTCATCCGTGAACATGCCGGCCTCGTTCGTGTAGAGCTTGCTGGGCTGGCCAGCGATCGGCAGGTAGAGGTCGATATCGCCGTCCCCATCGTAATCGGCCCAGGCGGGCGAGCGTCCTGATCCCGTGTCCGCCACACCGACCGTAGCGGCAACATCGACGAACCCAGTCCCGTTGCCCCGGTACAGCCTGTCTGCGGCCGCATGCCTCGTGAGAACAGGTCGAGGTAGCCATCGCCGTCATAGTCGGCCCAGGCGGCGCCGTAGGCCCGCCCGGTAGGGTCGTCTTGTAGGCCGGCCGAGTCGGCGACATCGTTGAAGCTTCCGCCGTCGTTGCGGAACAGGGCGTTCAGCGCGTCCTGCCTAGACACGTACAGATCGAGATCGCCATCGTTATCGTAGTCGGCCCATAGCGCGGTGCGATTGTCGCCGTCCAAATCGAGGCCCAGCGCTGGCGCTACGTCGGTGAACGTGCCGTCTCCGTTGTTGCGGTAGAGCTGGTTCCGTAGGTAGGTAGCTCCCGCGAGGCCTCCTGCTGTCGCGCGCTGTGAGACGTACAGGTCTTCGTAGCCGTCGCCGTTATAGTCGCCCCAGGCAATCGAGTCCGTTTCGCCGACGTAACCCAGACCTGCCGCCGCCGCTTCGTCCGTAAACGTCACCTGCGCCAGCGCGGGCGCGCGCGAGACGCACGCCAGAGCGGCGATGATCGCCACCAACCGCAGTCGGTCAATCTGTCCCAACGTCGATGACATGGCTCTTTCCTCATGCGTGTTGTCGTGTGACCCGATGTGGTGTTCCTGGGCAGGTGTCCTCAATCACGAGCCATGCGTGGCACTGGCTCTCCGCCGTTAAGACCGCGGAGCGCACACGCCGAATCCGTCCCGTTGGTCTGGATCGCACGCGCCTCACGTTCCACATCGCATATCCGCGCAGGGCACAGACGTCCTGCCGGCCCTGTAACGGCCGGAAGTTGCGCGCCCTTTGGTTGCTGCGTACTCTTGGCTTGCATCCGGCTGCTTCCACGGTCGCCGGGTGTGTGGCGCGCCCGCTCCGAACTGGAATATCTGGGCGGGCGCCCTCGATCACGAGCCGTTCGTGACATCAGTCGGTTGCCGTCGTGGTATTGCCTCCGTGCTGCTCGGCCGGATTCCTGGGATCGCCGACTCCGTCACGAGCCCAGGGGTTCCTCCTCACGTTCGACGTATATCCTCAGGCTGTCGAACAGAGACGCCTCGTCGCGTTCTCGATCCCACCTGCCACTGTTCAGCGAGATGCACGATATGCCCTCGGAGATGTCCCGATGGCCGGGGATCCCGGCGCGTACGAGGGTACGGTCGAGGTATAGGTCGTATTGGTTCGCGCGTGTGTCGTACCTCACCCTGACGTGATGCCAGTCGCCGTCGTAGTCGGCGAAGCGTCTGGGCGGCCCGGCGGATGTCGGGTACTCCCAGGTGTCCCCATCGCCCTTCTGCACCACGATGCACTCCGCCACGGCATTCCCACCCGCAGGTCGCGATTCGTGGACCGAGTAGTCGGCCGCCTGCCAGCCTCGAAGGTGATTTCCGAGCCAAAGCATGCAGTTTGCGTCCGGCCCGTAGCGCGGCTTCATCCACAGCTCCACGGTCACCACACCCCGAGCCAGCGGGAACCGGTAGTAGGCGGGCGGTATGTTCGTGTTCACCATCGCCGCTCCCGTCCCGTTGCCCGTCGGCGAGTCCACAGACTGTGCATAGACACCTTCCGTCCACCCGAGCAGCGGCTGTCCCGGCCCGATGCCCTCGAAGCTCATGTCGGCGATGAGGCGCGCGCCGGCGGGGATGGGCGAGCGTTGGTTCCTCATAGGCCCGACCCCGCGAGTCGGCGCCGCTCCAGACCATGACGCCGCGGGTCCAACGATCATGACGACATCTCGCGTTCCCACACGCGCGGCGGATCGCATCGCCTTGACGCCCCCAAGAAGGACAAGCGCCCCACTGACGACGAGGGCGCCGGTGAATCCCGCCGCCAACGCGCCGCCGCCGTGCTTCGCACTGGGCGTGTCGGGCGGAGCGTCCGGGAGCGCGTCGAGCAGGCCTTGCATCGGCGTCGGTACCAGGAGCCCGGTGAGCAGCGCGTCACGCGCGAGGTCCGTCGTGCCGCGAGCTGCGAAGTACCGCTGCAGCTTCGCACGCGCCAGTCGCACACGCCGCTCCGCCGCTCTGGGGCGGATGAGCAGCGCCTCGGCAATCGCCCTGTACGAGGCCTCCGCGACGTGCCGCATCACGAACGGCGCGCGGAGAGTCTCCGGGAGCGACGCCAGCGCGCCTTCGACAAGGCGGCGGGCGTCCTCGTCCCGCTCGAAGCCTTCTTGCCCGATGGGCGGCCCCGCCGCGTCCTTTAACAGTTCCGCGACATTCGCGACGGGTTCGCGCCTTCTGCCCTGGAGCCGCTTCGACGAGAACGACAGAGCAATACGGGCGATCCAGCCGCCGAACCGGTCCGGCATGCGCAGTTGGCGCAACGCTCGATACGCCTGGAGAAACGTCTCCTGCACCACGTCCTCGGCGTCCGCGACGTTCAACAGCCGCGAATACGCGACGGCGTACACTTGCCCCTCATACTTCCGCATGAGCGCTGCGAAAGCGTCCTTGTCGCCGCGACGCGTACGCGCCACGAGCGCTCCGTCACTTGCCCGACCCGTTGCGGTTGCCAATGACGATGCCTCCGAGGCCTCTACTATACCGAGACTTTCCATGGCACGAATGCGACACAAAACCGCATCTCCGCGCGGACCCCGCAGGCAGACCGCTTCCTCGCGGGTCGCAATGGCCCGCCAGTTGCGGCATCATGGTCGTGTTCCCAACTAGCTGATGGTCCCGCTAATGCGCTTCACTCCCACACGAGACCTCGCCCCGACGGCGACGGCCCTCGAGCCGTCGCGGGCAGTCCTCGTGCACGACGAGGTCAGCGAGTGGTTCGAAAGCGCTCCCGGCGATCCCTACCGGCGCCGAGCCAACCTCGCGATACAGCACCTCGCCGCGTTTGGGCGGACGAA
>NYZG01000002.1 GCA_002687025.1 Candidatus Poribacteria bacterium | reverse complement strand
GGACGCAGTCGGGCCGGGCGCACCTGCTGTTCGCCACGGGCGACCGGCGCCCGGAGCAGTTGCCGACGCTCTCGGCGACGACGGCGCGGGCCGTCGGATGCCCGGACGTCGAGTTGAAGTTTCACGGGGCGTGCGTTCCGTTGCCGCCGACGGTGACGGAGAAAGGCGATTACGCGTGGATCGCGCCGCCGCGCTCCGGCGGGGAGGCCCTCGACTCGATCCCCTGTTGGGTCGATGCGATCCATGAGCAACTTGCGGAGTACCGCGGGGGCCAGGAACGGATTCGCGCCGTCGCGGAGGCGGAACGCGCCGCGCACGACGGACGCATTCGAGAGGCGAGGGCGAACGGCGCAACGGTACGCGCCGAAACGGGGGCCGAGGAACGCGACCGCGCAATGAGGTATCAGGCAGAGGTACCGGGAGCATCGGAGCCAGGTAGGTACGACGCTCTGGTGTCTCTCGCCGGCAGACTCGCGGCGCGCGGGTTTTCGGAGCCGTCTGCATGGTCGGCGATGGTGGAGTATGGCAACCGTTGCGACCCGCCGTTCTCCGAACGCGCGATGCGCGCGCGGACGATACACAAGTACCTCGCCGGGATTTCCGACTACCGCGCGCGTTAGGTGGCAGCGCGCGGGGCACCTCCCGCAGGTCTGAATCCGGAGACGGTATCGAACGCCGATCCTGTCGCCGTCGCGGGCGCGGATTGGGTGGCCCCGCCCCTACCCGAGGACGTGTGTGCTGTCGAGGAGGAGAGCGAGGCCGCGTGTCCGTGGTTGACTGAGTACGTCGCGTTCGCGGCGAGCGAATCCCCCAGGTCGCATGGTGCTTTCCACACAGCCGTGGCTGTGTGGCTGCTGGCGACGGTAGCGGCGCGGCGTGTCTGCGTCGACTTCGGGGGCGAGCGCGCCACGCCGTTTCATGTGCTGCTCGTAGCGCCGTCGACCGGCTTCGCGAAGACGACCGCTGTGAAGATCGGCCTCGGACTGTTGCGCGCAGCGCGTCTCGACTTCCTCCTCGCGCCCGACGACTCCACGCCTCAAGCGCTCATCAAGGGCATGACGCTGGGCGACACATACGACCTTGCCGGCCTGGATCAGGACGGCCGGGCGAAGCTCGAACAGCGCGTCGCCTTCGCGGCGCAGAAGGGGTGGTTCTACGAGGAATTCGGCGGCCACCTGCGGCGCATGACACGCGCGGACTCGGCGTANGCTGACTTCCACGGCATGTTGCGGAAGCTCTACGACTGTCCCGCGAACTATCGGTACGCCACCGTCTCGCGGGGTGAAGACCACGTGGACCGCCCGTACCTGGCCCTGCTCGGGAACCTGACGCCGACCGACCTTGCGCCGTTCTCAGGGAGGCACGACGCGATGTGGTCGGACGGGTTCTGGGCGCGGTTTGGCTTCGTCGCCGTCCCACCGGGGCTTGCCACGTCGCGGGCGCGGTTCCCAATAACGCCGCGGGTGTGGCCTCCGTCGTTGGTGGAGTCGCTGCAAGAGTGGCACGTCCGTCTTGGCGTCCCGTCGGTGATCTTCGACGTCGCGGACGGCGACGAGGACGTCACCGGCGCGCGCGCCGTGGTAGACGCGCCATCGCTTCAGGTCGTTGCCTTGCCTCCGCGGGTTGTGGACTGCTTCTACGCCTACGAGGGCGCGCTCGCAGACATCCGCGAGGCGGACGGCTGGGACGCGGCGCTGGACGCGAATTACGGACGGCTGCCGCACAAGGCGCTCTCGATGTCGATGCTGTTCGCTTCGCTCGGGGGACGCGACGCGGTGACGCACGCCGATTGGGGGCTCGCGCAGCACGTGGTCGAGGGGCGCCGCCGCGGCCTGCGCGTCGTCTACGCCGACGGGCAGTTGAGCCGGGCGTCGCGGACGAAGCCAAGGGCGGACGGTCGGCTCGCGGACGGCATCGCACAGGCCCTGGACGAACTGCAGGGCGACCACATCGCGACTCAGGACTTGCTGCCTGTCCTGACCCGCGGATCAGGATCCCGCAAGTGGAAAGCGTCCGGGCTCGCCGCGGCGCTGCGAAGCGAGGGCATCGCGCCCGAGCGCTTCGGGGGCCGGGATGGGCGTCGGCGAGGGTACCGTCGTGACGATCTTGTCCGCGTTGCGGGGGTCGACCCGTCCAACCCGTCCAACCCGTCCAACCTGGCCCCGCCCAGTGGTAGAGCGGCGAGCAGCGATGCCGGACCCGTCCCGCGCCTGTCCCGACCCGTCCCGGCGGCGGGTGGGAACGGGACGAGTCGGCGACGTGCGGCGGCAACCTGTCCCGCGCCTGTCCACGTGGGAAGCCTCATCACCACTGACTTGCACGGCCCTCGGGACGGGTCGGACGGGTTGGGTGGGTTGGACGGGTTAGTTGCGGACGCCAAGTCCGTGGGCGTGAGGGTAGCACGGGGCCGCGATGGCGAGGAGACCAAACGCGAAGCCATGGAGCTATTGGTACGACTGCTCCCGCCGGGCGAGGAAATGTCGAATGTGGAGGTGTTCGCGCGAGCGCGAGCGGAGGGCATTACCAAGGACGCGCTGTTCCGCGCTCACGAGCACGCAGGCGTGACGGTGCTTGGCACCCGCTGGTCGGGCAGGCGCGATGAGAGGGTTTGAGATGGCAGACATGGCGATCACGCGATGCGAACTGGAAGACGACCCGACCGGCGCGGCCGAGGCCCGCCCGATCCCACGACGCGACATTGAGGCGGCGATTCTCACGGCGCTGGACGATGAATTTCCATTCCACTGCGAAGCGGGGCAAGCGCATCCGTGTAACACAAGAGGGCCTCGGTGAATGGCTTGGGAGAAGCGTAAAGGCGTCGGGCGCTACTACACGAGGTCCGAGCGCGTCGGCGGCCGGGTCGTGCGTCGCTACATCGGCACGGGCCCACTCGCGGAACTCATCGCGCGTGAAGATGAAGCCCGTCAGCGTGAGCGCGAAGCCCAACGTGCTGCCTGGAGCGCCGAACGCGAGGCGTGGGACGCAATCGAACGCCGAGCCCTCGACGACAGCCGCAAGTTGGACGGGGTCATTCGCGCCCATGTCGTGGCCGAAGGGTTCCATCAGCACAAACGCGGAGAATGGAGGAGACGACGTGGCCAGTAAACTGCCCGCCAAGAAGCCGGAGGACATGAACTCCGCCGAGTGGTACGACGCGCTTATCGGCCTCACAGGGAAAGCGCAGAAGGGGGACAGGAAGGCGAGGGAGGACATCGTCCCACTGCTTGCCGCGAAGCCGGACAGAGCCGCTTCGCTCAACTGGGACGAATCGGCGCGGCGCCACTTGCTCGAAGCGTGCATCCACGAGAACGACGCGTCGCGCGAGATGATCCCGTATCGCGTCACCAAGATGCGGAAGGAACTCACGGGGGACGGTTGCACGCCCATTGAGCGGCTGCTCATTGAGCGCATCCTCACCTGCTGGACGCACGTCCACATCGCGGAGCTGAAGTGGAGCGCGAATCTGCGGGAAGGGATGACGTTCCAGGCGGGGGACTGCTACCAACGCGTTCTGGATCGGGCGCATCGCCGCTACGTGTATGCGCTGAGAGCCCTGGCCCAGGTGCGCAAGCTGTTGGGGCCGTCAGTAGGCATGCTCAACGTAGTGCAGAACCAGACTGTGAGCCTGGCAAGCCGCGAAGATGCAGCGCTCTTGGCAGACGATTCGCAGACGTCCGCTGAACGAAGCAGCAGGCCCGTGACGGCATCTCGGATGGATGGACAGGTCGCGCACGGCCAAGGGGGAGACGAATGACAACGGCGACAGGACAATATCAGGCTGGGAAGGAACGCAAGACGATGGATAGTGAGCGGTACCTGAACGTGGACGACGTGGCCGCGCTGCTAGGCGTGGCGCGGAAGACAGTGTACGGTTGGGTCTACGCGAAGGCGATCCCTCACCTGAAGTTCTCTCGCTCCGGGCTGCGGTTCAGGGCGTCGGACATCGAGGCGTGGGCGGAATCGCGGACCGTGTCCGTGGGCTCGGGTGGCGGCGACGAATCACAGGGCAACCCAACGGACTAGTAGGTAGGAGCCGGTACGGCACTGAGGATTAGGGGTGTTCAGGAAAGAATCTGGGAAATCGCGGTTCCCAAGTCGCCTTAGACCCGTTCTATGACGCGCTTATCGCGTAGGGATAGAGTGACTTCTAATCACTGGGTCGCAGGTTCGATTCCTGCCGGGCGCGCCATCATCGTCCGCGGGCCTCACGTCGGCGACCGATCCAGACCATCGGCGCGAGGCGATCCCGATCAAGTCCGTCACGGTTCTACGCGTGGTAGCGGCGATGACTAGCCCGCCTTCATGACCGCGCCTGACGGAACAGTGATTGTTGGTATGTCCCGGGGCGCCGACGCTGCCTCGTGTCCTTCATCGAGAGACGACTCGTTCACACCGAGTGCCCGGTGGCGACGCCAACCATGCTTCCGCCGAAGCTCACGCGGTGCCGCGTTGGAGCCGCCGCCCGTCTCAGGATTCACGGGATCGCGACGGCCACGTGCCCCTGCCACGCTGCCTGAACAGCCCCAGTATGCCAGCGGCGTCGGCACCGGCAGGAAGCTCCTCCAACCCGTTCCTGAGAGTGACTCCATGACGCGATGTGACCGGAACAGCCCCCGCACCGTCGGCCGGCGGGCCGCCATTCTGATCTCCCTGGCCATGCTCGTATCCCGGGCCACATCTGGCGAGGAAGTCGCGATCCTGCAGGGGCACGCAAGCTTGGTGTTGTCCGTTGCCTTCTCCGTCGACGGGGCAACGCTCGCGAGCGGAAGCGCCGATGGCACGGTGAAGCTCTGGGACTTGGGCACGCGACAGGAGATCGCGACGCTGGAAGGGCACACGGACCAAGTTGCCGCCGTTGCCTTCTCCCCCAACGGCGCAACAGTCGCGAGCGGCGGCGTCGATCATGTGGTGAGTATCTGGGACGTCGCGACACGCCAGGAGGCCGCCGCCCTGCAAGGGCACACGGACCGGGTCGTGTCACTGGCCTTCTCGCCCGACGGGGCAACACTCGCAAGCGGCAGCCCAGACGAAGTGGTGAAGGTCTGGGACGTCGCAGGACGGGCCGCCGTCGCGACTCTGCAGGGACATGGGAACCCGCCAGGATATGCCACAAGAGACTTCTCCGTCGCCTTCTCCCCCAGCGGGGCGCTGCTGGCAAGCAGCAGCTTCGTCGACGTGAAGATCTGGGACGTCGCGGCGTGGCAGGAAGTCGCGACCTTACGCGGCCACAGGGAAGGGGTGGTGTCCGTCGCGTTCTCCCCCGCCGGAGCGACACTGGCAAGCTGCAGCTCCGATCGGACAGTGAGGATCTGGAATGTCGGGGCCCGACAGGAGGTCGCAGCCCTGCGTGGACACACGGCTGGCGTCTCTTCCGTCGCGTTCTCCCCCGACGGGCGAACACTCGCAAGCGGCGGCGGCCATGACAACACGGCCAAGCTCTGGGACACAGCCACCGGGGAGGAAAGGGCAACCCTACGAGTGCGTTCGCGGCCGATCAGCTTCGTCATGGCCGTGGCGTTTTCGCCCGACGGGAACACACTCGCCGGCGGCATCGCCGACGGCACAGTCAGGCTCTGGGACAAGTCGCAATGGGCCGGCGAACCTGAACTCGCTCCGCCACCTTCGAGGTGAGAGCGCCGTCTCACCGCGCCTGCCCGCGCATCGGCGCCGCAGCGCGCGCGAAGGAGCGCGACACATCGTGGTCCACAACCTCGGAACCAACAGGACTTGCGCCGCCTCGCGCTGGCGGAACGTCGACGACGGCCCCGCGTGGAAGATGTGCCCCGAGCACGCCGTAGCCGACCGCGTCACGCGCCGGCCCGTGGCGGCTGTGTGCGCTCCGCGGGCCGGCCAGCAAGGTCACCCCGCCTGACCGCACGTCGCGTGGCCGACTGCGGCGGCACTCGTGTCCGTCGACGCGGCGAGATGCGCCACGATCCGCGCGCGGCCCCCGGACGGTCGGTTCTGGCCGAGCCTGAAGTTCCCTTCCAGGCGCGTCACGTCCATCTCGAATGGGCCGAGGCCTCCGACCAGACCGGCTCTGAGCGCGTCGTCGACATCGTCCCATATCTTGCGGTAGTCCGGCTCGAAAGCAGCGACAGGGTCGTGCACGAGCTCGGCACTGTCGCCGCCATCCAGTAGGCTGGAGTGGTCGTCCGGCCGAGCCATATGCGCGCGGATGCGGATGCCATCGCCGTTGCGGACCGTGACGCCGGGATGTCCGTCACGGCCGGGACGCCGTTCGAGGCCGCTATCACCGTCGCGTACGGACGGCCGCGCATGAAGCCGACGAGTGTCTGCCTGTCTTCGACCTGATGCATACGCGGCGTGTACATTCCGGCCATGCCCCCACCGCACAGGTGTACGCGCGCGCTCAGGCGAGCGACATCGACGCGCTGCTGGAGGACGGTAGCATCTCGCCCTTGGTACTGGCCAGCGGCCGCGTCCATGGGCAATCGTGCAGGGCACCAACGGCACGCCACCTGCGCGCGTCCCCGACCCCGGCCATCACAGGGCGTCGCGGCGCTCCTGGGACGCGCCCCGCGACCACACCGGGCTCGTACTGACGCGCTGTTACCACACCGTCGCACCGGCGAGCGATGGCGCGCAGGCCGCCGAGAGGAGTATCATGGCGCGCCGTGCGTCGCAGCCACCGATCCGCGCAGAGGGACGACAATGAGCGCACTTCACGTGCTCCTGGAAGACGGATTCGGCGATCTGGACGAGGGCATGTTCTCCGCCCCCGTCGGCGCACACACGGAGTATCACTACCTCCCAGAGGCCGCGCCAAAGGGCCATTGGTCCGTGGCCTGCTTCATCAACCCGACTTCCCGCGCGTGGCACGTCCAGGAGCGAGACGGCCAGCGAGCGATGGTCCAGACGTGTGAGAACGCCGCGTCGTGGACACGGCCGACGTTGGTGGCCGGCGACCCGCTGTGGTCCGATTACACGGTGACAGCCCGGATCACGCCTGAGTCGGCGCGCGGATGCAGCGGCATCGCCTTCCGGTACCGCAACAGTCGCTGCCACTACTTCGCGGGCTTCGACGCCGACGGCCTCCGTCTCTCGGCGATTGGGCACGAAACCGCCTTCCACGAACGCGACGAGCGAATCCTCGCCCGCGCCGACTGCGCGTGGGATGTCGGCCGCGAATACGAGCTGATCGTTGAGGCGGACGGGCCCGCGTTGCGCGCGTCGGTACACGGCCTCGGGGCGATAGCCGCCCGCGACACGACGTTCCTGCGCGGACGCGTCGCGCTGGTCGCGGACGGCCCCACCGCATACACGTCGCTGAAGGTGGCCGCCACGCACGCGCAGTCGCGGACGTTCGGCGTGATGCGGTCGAAGGTAGATCGCGAACTCGACGACCTGCGAGCCGACAACGCGAAGCCCGTGGTCTGGAAGAAGGTCGACGTCGAGGGGTTCGGCGTCGGACGGAATCTGCGATTCGGCGACCTCACCGGCGACGGGCGACCCGACGTGCTCGTAGGTCAGATGATCCACCACGGCCCTCGGGACGCCTACTCCGAGTTGAGCTGCCTCACCGCGATGACGTTCGACGGGGACATCCTCTGGCAGATCGGCAGCCCGGACCCGGCCAATTACCACCTGACGAACGATGTCGCGTTCCAGATACACGACATCGACGGTGACGGACGCGCTGAGGTCGTGTTCTGCAAGGACATGCTGATCCACGTCGTGGACGGCGCGACGGGCCGCCTGAAGCTGCAATCCCCGACGCCGGAGAGTCTCCCTCCCGCGGACAAGTTCCCGCGCATACTCGGCGACTGTCTCTTCTTCTGCGACCTGCGGGGGACAGGCCGCCCCGCGGACATCATCATCAAGGACCGCTACTGGCATCTGTGGGCGCTCGACGACGAGCTACGGCCGCTTTGGGACGCCGCCTGCCGTACCGGTCACTACCCGTACGCGTTCGATGTCGACGGCGACGGCCACGACGAACTCGCGATCGGGTACGCCCTCTACGACCACGACGGCACAGCCCTGTGGAACAACGAGGACACGATGCCCGACCACGCGGACGGCCTCGCCGTCGTGGATTTCCTGCAAGATGGTTCCGAGCCGCGGATTCTGTGCGCCGCCAGCGACGCGGGGCTCTTCTTCACCGACCTGGCCGGCCGCGTGCTCAAGCATCACCACATCGGACACGCCCAGAACCCCACGACCGCGCGTTTCCGCCCGGACCTGCCCGGACTGCAGACGGTGTGCATCAACTTCTGGGGCAACCAGGGCATCCTGCACTTCTACGACGCCCACGGCGACATCTACCACCACTGCGAGCCGAACAACTTCGGCAGCATGTGCCTGCCCATCAACTGGCGCGGCGACGGGCAGGAGTTCTTCGTCCACTCCGCCAATGTGCGCCACGGAGGCATGTTCGACGGGTGGGGCCGCCCAGTGGTGATGTTCCCCGACGACGGTCACCCGGACATGTGCAACGCCGTCCTCGACGTCACTGGCGACTGCCGTGACGAGGTCGTCGTGTGGGACCAGCACGAGATCTGGGTTTATACGCAGGATGGCGATGCTCCGACGGATCGGCTGTACCGGCCGCGGCGGAACCCGCTCTACAACTCCTCCAACTACCAGGCGAGCGTCTCAATGCCGGGATGGGACGCGGTGGTATAGCGACTGCCGGCGGATATATAGCCCTCCAGGCCCCGTGCAACCCATTTATTTCGGATCCGGTGCCAATTTTTAGCGCCAGGGCTCAAAATACGCTTGCGCGCCCCGCGGGCGTCGGCTAGACTCATCTCGACGGGCGACGGTGGCACGGGCGTGGAAGTTCGTGTGCCTCGTGACGCGCGCTCGCAGAATCCACTATCGGCAGCGCGGCCTCCGGCCTCATAGGAGTGAGCGGCGCGACTGGATTCCGCGAGACGACATCTGACATCGAAGGATGGCTGCGGCATGACGCATCAGCACGACCGACTTGCGCACGGCTTCCAATTTATTTTGATGGTGTTCGTAATGTTAGGGGCGTCCGCGCATCCGACGGCCGATGCCCCGCCGAAGTCCGTCCAGGCCGTTCGCGCGGACATCCCGCCGCGGATCGACGGCCGACTCGACGACGCGGTCTGGGCATCGGCGCCCCGCGCGTCCGGCTTCACGCAGTCGGACCCCGACGAGGGTGACGCGGCGTCGGAAAGGACTACCTTCCAGGTCGCATACGACGATGACACGCTGTACGTGGGCGTCATGTGCTACGACTCGGAGCCGGATCGCATCGTCTCGGCTCTCACGCGGCGAGGGGCCTGGGCGGAGCGTGATTCGGTGTCCGTGAACATCGACCCTCGGCACGACCACAGAACCGGGGTCTTCTTCGTTGTGGGACCGTCCGGCTGGCAGATGGATGGCGTCACATTCCGTGACGGAGACGAGGACGACACCTGGGAGGGAGTGTGGGCCGCCGAGGCCGCGGTAAACGGCGAGGGGTGGTGCGCGGAACTCGCCATCCCGTACCACGTGCTCCGCCTGCGCGAGCAGG
>NYZG01000001.1 GCA_002687025.1 Candidatus Poribacteria bacterium | reverse complement strand
CGTGGCCTTCCAGTACAGATAGAAGAACCAGGTGGAGAAGGCGAGATCGAGTGGCATGAAGTAAGCCAACCCGATGGCGAAAGGGTAGACTCGCACGGGCAACCACGAAATGCCGTTCCACGGCCGCGCCGTAAGCAGCGGGGCGATTTCCCACCGGAAACGCGCGAAGGGGACCACCGGCCAGAGGGTGGCGATCCCGTTCCACACGTCCAACCCCGCGGCAAGCGCGAACCCCCACCACATATACCGGTTGCGGAACAGCCGCGACTCCTGCATCCGTAGCATTTCGCCTGGTATCTGCGCGATGGGATACGGCAGCTTCTCGTGCTCGGTCCACTGGCGCCGGATGAGCGTGTTGATGCACAGGAACACGACGTACAGCACGGCGACGAACGCCGCCCATGCCCCCAACGGAGCCGCCCATGCGCGCAGTATCCCGGGGGCGAAGAAGCTTGATTGGCCGTCGTAGTAGCCGCGATGCGCCTCGGCGCCCGACACCGTGAGCCACGCGGGCAGATGCGGGTGGATCAGCGTCGCCCAGTCGTTCTCCGGCGTCGCGTATTGCTCCGCATAGTTCATGAGGGGGAACAGGATCTGGAGCATGTCGTGGCCGAAGAGCGACGTCGCCACGGACAACATGGCGTACACGACGAGCAACTCCGCCGGCCGCAGAGCGTGCTTGGGCGCCCACCGGTCCAGCGCGAGGTTCGCGAGGCACACGAGGAAGAGCGAGAAGACGACGTTGAAGAACAGCGAGAGCACCGTCGCGTGGACCGTCGGCCACACGATCTCGCACAGCGTCACCCAGTAGCAATTGAGCGGGATGAGGAGGGCGCCAAGCGCCACCGCTCGCAGCGACAGGCGAGCGGGCGCGGGGCGTGGTCGTGTGTGTTCGTGCTTCCGCATTGGGGCCGCCGGGTTGGTACAGGATGGCGCTCAGTTCGCAGTCCCGCAAGGGCGAGGCGCGCAATCGGCGGCTGAGATACACTGTTGCGCACAGGAGCAACGGAGGACGCAGAGATGGCCGTCGACTCACTGACCGAGATGCATGCCGCGTTGAGCCGCATCGGCGACGAGGACTGGACGCTCCGCGAACTGCTCGTATTGGCCGGCGCCGGCGTGTCTGACGGCGAACCATCCGAGCAGGAACTCCGCGACCGCATAGAGCGTGCTCTGGCCCCGAGCGCGGCCGGCTGGCGGGACACGCAGAAGGGGCGCGAGGAACACCGACGCCGAGTCTATGCCGGCCTGGGCAAGTTCCGCGACGCGCTAACCCCGACCGACGAGTTCGCGAGGCAGAAGCGGGACGAGATCGCTCGCGAGGACCGGCGACGGTGATCCTTGTGCTGGACGCGTGCGCCATGATCGCATACCTGAGGGACGAGGCCGGTGGCGACGTGGTCGGCGATCTGCTCGCCGACGCGGAGAACCGGTCCTACGCGCACGCCGTCAACCTTTGCGAGGTCTACTACGACGCCCTTAGGCGAGGAGCAGCTACAGACTCCACACGCCTGGCCGACGATGCGGTCGCGTCGATCGAACACGCTGGCGTCGAGATGCGAGAGGATCTCGACGGCGACCTTTGGCGTTAGGCGGCCGCGTGCAAGGCGCGTCGCCGGATGTCACTAGCGGATGCCTTCGCCGTCGCGCTTACCCAGAGACTGGGAGGAACTCTCGTAACATCCGACCACCACGAGTTCGATGCTATCGCGGAAGAGGATGTCTGTCCGGTGCTCTTCATCAGGTGACAGGCGGGACGCAACCGGCCGCGTTCACGCGAGCCCTGACGGCAACAGAACCAACTCCGGCACGCAGGCCCGCGCGGGCAGCGTGGCGACGTAGAGGCACGCGTCCGCGACATCCTGCGGCTGTAGCGCCTGAGCGACGATATCGTCCGGCGTCTTGACGGGCCGCTGAAGCACCAGCGGCGTGTCGCATAGCCCCGGATACACCACGCTCGTGCGGATGCCGTTCCCCTTCTCTTCCTTGAGCGTGCCGTAGGAGAGCCCTTTCATGCCATGCTTGGTGGCCTGGTACGACACGCCCGAGGTGTCCGGGAACTGCACGCAGCCGCTGGAAATGTAGATGATGGTCCCGTCGCGCTGTTCCCGCATGATCGGCACGACCGCTCTGGTGCAGTAGAAGGCTCCGTTCAGGTTCGTCGCAACCATCATGTCCCACGTGTCGGTCGTCAGCCGCTCGACGCTTCGATCCGGGATGTTCGTGCCCGTCGAGTAGACGAGGATGTCGATGCGGCCGAACGCCTCCATCGCCGCGGCGACCATCCGGTTCACCGCGCCGGCGTCCCGGGCGTCGGTGGGGCAGACTAGAGCTCCCTCGCCGATCTCGGCGGCGACGTCGTTCAGCGCCTCCTCGTTGCGCGATGCCAGGACGACCTTTGCGCCCTGGGCGGCGAAGGTAAGCGCGGTGGCCCTGCCCATCCCGCTGCTGCTTCCGACCACTACGGCGACGCGACCTTCCAACGATCCACTCACAGGCTTCTCCTCACGCGTGGCGATGCTGCGATCCCGACGCATTGTGGTGAGGAGCGGCTCGGAACGCAACGGGAAGTGCGAAATCCGCTTGCGTACGGCCGCTGCATTGGTCATTCATGGGGTAGGGCCGTACTGCGCCACCGTCCCGGACGAGGGGGAAACCGATGAAGTTCCGAGAGAGCACCGCCGCCTTGCGCGACACCGTGCAGCAGACTGCGCGGGCCTACCAAGAGCGCAACACGCTGGCGGCGGAGTCGTTCCGCGAAACCGAGGGCGAGCCGCATCGCGGGCGTCGCGTCGCGCACGCGACGACGCACATCTTCGCGAAGATGCCGATACGCATCCGGCCGGGGGAGCTGCTCGTTGGCTGGCACCCGAGCTCGCACCTCGATGAGGAGGCGCAGCAGAAGCTCAGCGACGCCAACGCGTACCTGCGCGCGCAGAACTACTGGGTGAGCGCCTCCGAAGGCCACATGGGACTCGACTACCCGAGCATCCTCTCCGACGGCCTGGGAGCCATCTCGTCGCGCATCGACGCGCTCGCCGACGCGCTCCCTCCGGCAGACCCCACGACGCCGGAACGCCAGGCGTTCTACCAATCCGCGCGCACGTCCATCGACGCGTGCCAGAGCCTGATCCGACGCTACGCCGGCCTCGCTCGCGAAAACGCGGCCACGGCCGATGACGCCGAGTGGCAGGCGGAGTTGCGCGACATCGCCGAAGTGTGTGACCGCATCGCGACGGAACCGGCCGCGACGTTCCAAGAGGCCATCCAGCTGATGTGGTTCACGTTCCTCGCCGTCGCGGTCGAGGCGGGCGTGTCGCACCACTGCTTCGGCCCCGGCCGCATGGACCAGTACTTGTATCCGTACTACGCCCGCGACCGCGCGGCGGGCATCCTGCCGGACGAACGGCTGGAGGCTCTCCTCGACCAGTTCGCGATCAAGTGCAACGAGTTCGACGGGCCGAGCATGAGCGCGCTCATCATGGTCCTCGGCGGACGCACGCCCGACGGACAAGACGCGACGAACGAGCTCTCCTACGCCCTGCTCGAATCCGCCGGCCGTGTGGGGATGTACTTCCCGGGCGTCGACGTGTCGTGGCACGCGGACATGGACCCGGAATTCGTGCGCCGTTGCGTCGCGCTGCTGCGGAACGGCAAGGGGCAGCCTTCGTTCTTCCACAGCGATGTCATCGCGCGCGGCCTGCGTCGNCANGNCGTAGCCGCCGAGCACGCCGTCGACCACCTCCCGAGCACCTGCACCGAAACGTCGATCATGGGCCGGTCGAACCCGTGGGTAGCGTGGCCCTACGTGAACATCCCGATGTGCCTGCTGTACGCGATGTTCGACGGCAANCACCCGGTGAGCGGCGCGCAAGAGCGACCCAACACCGGGACGCCGGAAACGTACGCCGACCTGAAGGCTGCGTTCATGGCGCAGCTGGATCACGCCACCGAGCAGGCCGTCGCGACGGGCCTGCGCGACCAGTACTACGAGGAGCTACACCGACCGTTCCCGCTCCTGTCGTGCTTCATCCAGGACTGCCTGGGAGCCGGCAAGGACATCTCGTCCGGGGGCGCGGAGTACAACTTCCTCCAGCCCGAGGCGGTAGGCGTGTCCAACGTCGTGGACGGCCTGGCCGCGGCGCGCACGCTGGTCGAGGAGCAGGGCCGCTTCACGTTGGCCGACTTCCGGCACGCGGTCTCGACCGACTTCGAGGAAGACGACGAACTGCAGGCCGCCATCCTCAAGGAGTGCCCGAAGTACGGCAACGACACGGATTGGATCAACTCGCTCTTCGCCGAGGTCGCGGGGGCGTGGTGCTCTGGGCTGGAGAAGCATCGCAATCGCTTTGGCGGCCCCGTGTTCCCCGGCTTCCTGGGGTGGACGGTGTGGATCGGCTTCGGCCGTGACACGCCCGCCACGCCCGACGGACGCCACGCCGGCAGCCCGCTGGCGAACTCGCTCGCACCGTGCACGGGGGTGGCGCTCAAGGGCACGCCGTCGATGCTCCTGTCGGCCGCGGAACTGGACCACAGCCGCGGTCTCGGGGGCATGACGTTCAACGTCCGGTTCGCGGCGAACGCCCTGTCCACCGACGAGGGCGTGGACCGCTTGAAGGGGCTGCTGGAGGCGGCGTTCGACCTGGGCATCTACCAGATNCAGGTGAACGTCGTCGGCGCGGACGTGATGCGCGCGGCGCAGGAGACCCCCGACGAGTTCGCCGACCTGTTCGTGAGGATCGGCGGCTATCTCGTGCCGTTCACGCTTCTCCCACGCGACGCGCAGGATGAGGTGATCGAGCGCAGCGAACTCGAGCTCTAGGGGCCGCGGCATGGCGAGCGACGCCGTCGGGCTGGAGCCGATGCGCCAGGTCGAAGGCACGATCTTCGACATCGACGAGACCGCCACGCACGACGGCCCCGGCCTGCGGATGATGGTGTACCTCAAGGGGTGTCCACTCCGGTGCGTGTGGTGCCACAGCCCCGAGTCCGTATGCCCCACGCGCGAGGTCGTCCGGTACGATGCGCGCTGCAAGGAGTGCGGAGCGTGCGTCGAGGCGTGTCCCATCGGTCTGCGCAGTACCGCCCCCATCCTGCCGAGTGATCTCGACCGCGACGAATGCTTGCGCTGCGAGGCGTGCATCGACGTGTGCGATCACGGGGCTTTGGAGATGAAGGGCCGTACGGCGACGGCCGGGGACATTGCGGATCGCGCCTCCAGACTTGCGCCCTTCTACAAGCGATCCGGCGGCGGCATCACGCTCACGGGCGGGGAGCCGACGCTGCAATGGGAGTTCGCACGGGCGATACTCGCGCTCTGCGAGGCGGACGGCATACACACNGCCGTCGAGACGACCGGCATGACTCCGTGGCGGCGGCTCCGNTCCATCGCCGAGGTCACGGACCTGTTCCTNTANGACCTCAAGCACTCGGACGAAGACGCGCACCGCCGGTACACGGGCGTCTCGCTGGAGCCGATACTGGACAACCTGCGGGGCCTCCGCGACATGGGCGCGGATGTCCTCGTGCGAGTGCCCGTCATTCCCGGGTGCAACGGATCGGCCGACACCATACGCGGGATTGGGCGCCACGCGNGCGCGGCCGGCGTCGAACGCATCAGCCTCCTGCCGTTCAACCCCAGCGCGAGCGGGAAGTATTCGTGGCTGCAACGCGAATACCCGCTGGCGGGCGTCAAGAGGCAAGGCGAGGACGAAATGCTCGCGCTAGAGCGCCTGTTGCGCGAAGATGGCCTGGACGTGATCCGCTCGTAGGTCCGCGCTACGCGCAGATGGAGACATTAGGCATGGCAGTCGATCTTCGGGATCGCCCGGTGGACGAGGTCGTCGCGGAAGCGGGAGTCGGCGCGGCCATCGGGCTGAAACACGTCGCGAGCCTGCTGTTCACCTATCGCTGTACGATCGCGTGTCAGCACTGTCTCTTCAACTGCAGCCCGAAGCGGCCCGACGTGTGCGTGAGTTTCGAGGACGGCGTCGAGTTCATGCGCCAACTGCGCGAGACGGATCGCTGCATCCACATCGCCGGCGGCGAGGCGATGATGTACTACGACGAGATGATGGCGATCTGCCGCGCGGCCAACGAGATCGGCGCAGCGCCGCACTTCATCGAGACGAACGCGTCGTGGTGCAAGAGCGAGGAGATCGCAGAGACACGGTACAACGAGTTGCTCGACACCGGCGTCTCGGGCGTCCTAATCAGCGCCGACCCGTATCATCAGCGATTCGTGCCGCCGGAGAGACGCGAGCGCGCGTACCGGTGGGCGGTGAGGGTATTCGGCGAGAAGAACGTCGCGGCCTCCAACGTGTCCCTGGAGCAGCTTCAGGAGCTCCGCGAGATCGGTCGCGACCCGGAGCGCGTGGCGGCATACAGCCGCGAACATCCGCCTCGCTTCGTCGGCCGGGCGGGTGAGGACCTGGCGTCGGCATCGCCCGACCGTCCCTTGGCCGACCTTGCCGATGACCCCCTGTGGCACGGCGGCAACGAGACGCGTCACTGCCGATCGGAATTCGACGCGGACGACATGTGGGAGATCCACATCGACCCGTACGGCAATATCCAGACCTGCTGCGGCATCGTCATCGGCGACGCGCACGAGAAGCCACTCGTTGAGTGGATGGAGCGAGGCTTCCACACGGACAACGACCTCGTGCGTATGGCCTACGAGGAGGGGCCGTACGCGTACCTCGACCTGGCCCGCTCGCGTGGTTTCGAGGCCCGCGAAGCGTACCCGCAGAAGTGCGCCATGTGCTGGGAGGCCCGCAAGTTCCTCCGACCCGAATACCCCGAGACGTTCGGCCCCGCCGAGATATACGACCCGGTGTGACCCACCATGTAGCGGTGTGGTGTCGCCATACGTCCTGTCCGTGCCACACCCAGGGGAAGACGTTCACGCGTCCACAGGACGACGGCGCCCGATGACATGCCCTGCGCTCACTCGGGCACTGGCTCGTGGGGAGGGCGTTGCGGTCGGCCGGGGAGTGGACGTGCGAGAGGCCGCGCCCCGCACGGCGCGGGACGCGTCCAGTCAGACCGATGCTAGAACGACACCTGGAACTGCACCGTCCCGCGGTTGAACGACTCGCCGCCGCGCGGCGTGACCTGCGTGAGGTCTACCGTCGCCTTGTACGAGTGTGACAGGCCGTTCGGGTAGCAGTGCACTCCCAGAGACATCTCCTTCTCCGAGCCCTTGGGCGCGGTCGCTACCGCGTCGTCGAGGTCGAACTTCTCGAAGCGGACGTACGGATGCAGGAAACCGACGGGCGTGTCGACATCCTTCAGCACCACGCCCGCGTTCGCGTACATGTACGTGCCGGTCCACGCCACGTCGCCTTGATCGACGACCGCGCCACCCGCTTCAGCGATCACCTGAAGCGAATCGCCCAGCGGATGCGAGCAGTACAGGTCGCCACCCATGGCGGTGTGGTCGTGCGTCCCGTCGAACTCAGGGATCGTCTCGAACCCGACGCCAACGGAGGCGATGCCATCGCCGTCGAGATGCGCGCCCTTGGTGAACCAGCCCGGCTCCTTCGAGATCAGATTCAGCACGACGCGTCCGGCAAGGCGTTGCGTGGCTTTGGCCGTGCCGTCCGCGGGCCTCGCGGGGGCGTCGATGCTGTCCATCAGCGCCAGGCGATACTGGACCGTGCCGCCGTCGATGTTCCCCCATACGGTGACGCCGTCGTCACGCGCCGCGCGGCGGTTCGGGCTGATGCCGCCCAACTGGATGTCCGACAGGTCGAGAGGCTGGATGGCGAATGCCGCCTGGGAGCCAAACCCCCGGAAGAACGGCACGTACATCCGACCTAGTTGGATCTTCAGCTCAGGCTTGAGTGCGAGCGTTACCCACGCGTCGCGGATCGCCAGGCCCGTGCCGGCGCCGACCTTGGCGGCGTCTACGCCCGCCTGACCCATCTTGTCCCCCGCGAGGATCGCGAAGTATTGGAACTTCGGGGCGACCTTGCCACCGAAGTAGAAATACGCGCGCCGGACGTTTGCGTCGATGCGTGCCTCGTCACGGTCGCCGCCGACCACGTCCTCGTCGAGGAACTGGAGCTGCGTCTGTAAGTGCAGCCCGACCTTGAACTCCTTGTTGTCGTCGATCCTGATGACCGCCGCCGTCGCCGCTCCCGCGACCAGAGACAGGGCGACCGCGATGGTCGCCGTCCTCATTGCCAATGTCATGTCTAGCGTCCTCGCAGAATATGCGTCCGGGACGTGCGCTCTTGCCGTGTGCGCGGAACGGGACGCCGAGCCCGAGGCCCGGCGTCCCGAGTGGTTGCGGGTCACATGCCCGCGTGTGGAATCAGACCTTCTCGATGCGGGCGGCGAGCTTCTTGAAGTCCGCCTGACCCGAGACCGGGTCGAACGCGCGATGCGCGACCGCGTTCACGAGCCACTTGTTCTCCTTCGGGTCCGCCCCGTCGGCGACGGAGAGGTTCCACGGCGTGAACAGGCTGCCTTCCTGCACCTCGTTGCGCGCGGGCTTCACGACGCTGTCGAGGCCGATGCTCGCGCGAGCTTCGTAGCTCCCGCGGCGCGTGACGACCCGCAGGAGGTCGCCATCCTCGATCCCGTAGCGTTCCGCGTCGTCCTCGTGCATCTCCACGTACTGCTCCATGAGCAGCTTGTTGTTCGTCGCCGACCGGATGGTCTTGGCGGTGTGGAAATGCTCGTAGACTACGCCGAGGTTGAGCCAGAACGGGTACTTGCCCTCCGGCGCTGGTCCCTTGCCGCGGAACTCGAAGTCCGGCAGTTCGGGCGTGAGACCCATGTCCCGCGCCTTGACGAGCAGGTCCATGTGGTCGGTGATGTAGAAGTCCGGGTCGGTCCCACACTTCGCCAGCTCCGCGACGATCTCCTCTGCTTGGCTGTAGTCCTGCTCGCACAGGAACATCGCCGCCTTGCCGGAGCCCCGGCGGAAGTTGCCGTATGGCTTGTCCGCCCAGCCTTCCTCCTGGCCCATGTACCGTCGAGGCGTGCCGCCGCGTTGGGCGATCTCGGCCGTCGGCGCGGGCCACTGGATGCCCCGCTGGTCGCGGATCTGCTCGTACGGCGTCTTCCCGGTCGCCTTCTCGACCTCGAGAATGCCGGAGATGTCCGCGTCCGAGCCCTTGCTCGCCGCGGCGAGGGCGCGGAACACGTCCTCGACCTTGTAGAAGCCCTGCTCGTTCTTTTCGTACGGGAACATCTTGTCCACGTCGAGGCCGAGCAGGTGGCCGATCTCCTTCCCTTTGTCGATGACGATGTCGAGGTCCGGCTTGCAGCCCGCGGGCGGCTCGGCCGCCTTGTCCGTGACGTACAGGCGGCGCTCCGACTGCACGTACACGCCGCCGACCTCGCCCCACGTCGCAGCGGGGAAGATCACATCAGCGTACAGGTTGTTCGGGGCGTGGCGATAGATCTCCTGCGCGATGACGAACATCTTCTCGAGCGCAGGACGCACGAGGGTGTTCGTCTCGGGGAGGTTGATGTGTGTCGTGTAGATGAGGAACATCGCCACGACGGGATCGTCNCCGCCCTTGAGCGCGCGCTCCATCATGCCGANGGCGTANCCCGCGTTCTTCNTGGTCGCNGTCTNGGCNAGACGCTCGCGCGGAACGCCCCACTGGTCGGCGATGAAGTCGCGGTGCTCGACGTTGNNNAGGCCCTGGTTGAACGGCAGACGGCCCGTGAGACCGCCNGTGAGACGCTCGCCCATCGCATTCGGCTGACCCGTCTGTGAGAACGGCGCCGCGCCCGGACGACCGATGTTGCCGGTCAGCAGGTGCAGGTTGATGATGCTGATGGCGTTGTGCTGGCCGTGGATCGACTGGTTGTAGCCGATGCCCCAGAACGTCATCACGCCACCGGTGCCGCGTTCGTTGCCCTTGCGGGTCGCCACGGCCCACTGCTCGGCGTACTCCTCGACCTCCTCGGGGTCGAGGCCCGTCACCTCGGCGGTCTGCTCGGGGCTGTAGCGCTCCTTCAGCCCTGCGATGTACGCTTCCGACCCCTCGACGTTCTCCTTCATGAAGTCCCACGCGATCACGTCGTCGTGATCCCTCAGCAGGACGTGACCGATCGAGTTCAGGAGCGAGATGTCGGAGTTCGGCTCGATCTGCGCGTGGTACGTGTTGTCGATATTGATGTCTTCGAAGCCCTGCACCGTCCCGGTGTAGCGCGGGTCGACGACCATGGTCGGGATGTCCCGATCCATCTTCGTGTCCGCGACGCGCCAGTACAGCACGGAATGAGCTTCGCGGGGGTTGTGCCCCCAGAACGAGATGAAGTCGGCCAACTCGATGTCGTCGTAGCATCCCGGCGGCGTGTCGGAGCCGAGCGTCTTGAAGTACGCCGTCACCGCGGAGGTCATGCACATCCGCGCGTTCGCCTCGATGGTGTTCGAGCCGATGACGCCCTTCATGAACTGGTTCTCGAGGTACTGCCCCTCGAGCGTCAGTTGACCGGAGCCGTACAGCCCGATGGAGTTGCCACCGAACTTGTTGACGTAGCCCGCGATCTTCTCGGCCACGAGGTGCGACGCTTCCTCATACGTGACCTCGCGGAAGACATCGTCGCCGAACTGACCCTTGGTCGCCGACACGTGGCCGGTCGCCGGGTCGGACATGTCCTTGCGGACGAGCACCTTCTGCAGCCGGTCCACGTAGATCGGCTCATGGGCCGTGAGGCCCTTGATGCACTGGATGCCCTTGTTCGTCGGGTGCTTGGCGTCGGGGACGATGCCGACCATCTTCCCCGAGTCGTCCACCTGGATGAGCGTGCCGCAGCCCACGCCGCAGTACGGGCACTGCGCCGTGACGCTCTTCGCCCCGACGGCCAGCCCCTCCTTTGGCTTCATGAACTCCTGCGCGTGGCCCTTGACACCTGTCACGGCGGCGGCCGTCGCGGCCGACATGGTCGCCGTGTTCTTCAGGAAGCGTCGCCGAGTCTGTTTCGGCGCCTTTCCATCGCGAGACATCATCGATCCTCCGTTGGACTCGTGTCGCGTACTCGCACGTAACCGACGTCCGCTGCGCTTACCCAACCGTTTTCTCCTCCGGGACGGTACACGCGTTCCACGACGGCGTTCCGGCTTACATGGCCGTGCGCATCTCCATGGGCTGTTTCACCAGCCACAGGCTGAGCACGGAGAAGCCGATCATCAGCACGATCATCGGGGCCTGACTCAGCAGCGTCCCCGAGCGCGATCCGAACAGGCGATCCGCTTGGCGATGGGACACGTATATGCCGAACACGTGTCCGATGATGATTAGGGCGACCTGGAGGTACCAGACCGTGGAGAGTGAGAAAATCGGCCCCGCGCGCAGAGCGGCGGTGCCGAACAGATCCCAGTCGTAACCGAAGGGATCGGAGATGAGGGCCGTGAGTTTACGGCTCTCCATCACGAAGTGTTCGACGTTGTGCGCGATGTGGTAGAACAGGGCGATGGGGATGAGACCGTAGCTGTACGTGACGAACAGCTGGCCGACGCTGAGCTCCTTGGCTCTCACCAGGGCGCGTGAAACCGCCACGAACAGCGCGTAGATCACGATCGGCAGCGCCAGGCAAATCGCCATGCCCAGCGAGAACGCCGCGAGCTGTCCCACGCCGATGGCGTCCTGCGTCGCGCTGACGAAGATCTTCCACGACGGGGTCATCGTCAGGCCGTGGAACGCGGTCAGGGAGAAGAGGACGAGCGCGAGATACGCCTCGTCCTTGCGTGGCTTCGCCGTCGAGACGAGGTCCGTGCCGAACGGCCGCAGGTTTACGGCGACGTTGTCCTGCTTGCACGTGCGCACACACTCGGCGCACATCGTGCAGTACGTGTTGGTGTCCATGGTCTTGAGGTACTGGCCGGTTGGACACGCGTAACCGCTGCCGTTCCCGACGTAGCAGTCCGCAGTCTTGCAGGAAGCGCACACATCCGCGTCGCGCCGGCGAATCTCGACGGGCGAGAACATCGCGTACAGGCCACTCACACGGCCGATGAGGCAGCCGTATCGACAGAACGACTTCTTCTCGAACAGCAGACCCGGGATGAACACGAGCCCGAGCATCATCAGCCCGAGCGTCGCGGTCGCGCGTGGGCTCATCGTGACGTGGTAGCCGAGCTCCAGCCACGTCAACCCGACGAACAGGATCGTGGCGGGATAGATGTTGCGCAGGGCCTTCGGCCACTTCCACCCCAGGTTGAACGTCTCTTCCTTCCCCGCGCGGCAGCTGAGACGTCGCAGCCAACTGGTGAGGCCGTCCCACGGGCACGCGTAGCACCACACCTTGCCGACGAACAGGATCAGGAAGATGAGGCCGATCCACCAGATGTTCCAGGTCAGCGTCGGCGCGATGTTCTTCGTGGGCATCTGGTTGCCGTAGAAGCCCGCCGCGATGATGAGCGCAAACGCCAGCAGCATGGCCACCTGGATGCTCACTTGCGTCACGCGAGACCTGAGCGCCGCTTTCATCGGGCCGACCGCCATTAGGTCGAACCGGAATCCGCCCGCCACAGCGCGCGCCTGCCGACGCGTGAGTTCCAGCACGGCGACCGAGATGAGCATCACCACAACGATGGACGAGTAGTAGAGCGGATTTGGAATCCCCGCCATGGACATGCCGGGCATGTGCGTCATGCCCGTGCCTGCCTGCGCCGTCGTCGAGTGACCCATCGCGGCATGGTCCATGGGCATCGCCCCGCCGCCCATCTCATGCCCCATCGCGGCATGGTCGACAGGGGCGTCGGCCGCCGCGCCGGCAGCGTGCGCGGAGTGGTCCATCTCGCCGTGTGACGTCGCGGTGTCGTCGGCCGGGGAGGACGCCTCCGTGGTCGGAGCCGGTGTGACGTGATGTGCGGTGGGGTCATGCTGCATCGGGGCGCCCCACGTGGCTGTCGTTGCTCGGGATCACGGTGATCGCGCCGCCGCTGGGAGCCGGGCAGATCTCCTCGCAGATGCCGCAGCCCACGCACTCGTCTTCGATGACCCGCGTCTTCCGGCCTTCCATGACGATCGCCGTGCGCTTCAGCGGACACTGGGTGAAGCAGTAGTCGCAGATCTGCCCGGCGTACGCGAGGCAGTTCGTCATGGAGATGTGCGCCGTGCCCATCTTCACGCGTTCGGAGGGGAGCAGCGCCTCGTCCTCGCAAGCGGCGATGCAGGGCATGTCTTCACATAGCCTGCACGGGCTCTCCACCGGGCGGATGACCGGCGTTCCCACGGCGACGCCCTGGTCCTCCCGCGCGATGACGATGGCGTCGTGGGGGCACGCCTCGGCGCAGGCGTCGCAGCGCGTGCATGTTAGGAGGAACACGCCCTCCTCGATGGCGCCCGGCGGCCGATGCGACGGAATGACGACCTTCTCGATGCTGCTCTGCGCGAACGCGCTCGCGACCTCCGTCGCGGTCGAGAATAGCTGGCGCAGGCCGTCGCGGAAGAACTCTGACCGGCTGACGACACGGTGTTCGTTCATGCCGCCGCCCCCTGGGGTCTGCGCCCGCGCCCGCGCTTCTTCGTCACGCCGACGGCGACGAACGTGCCCACGAAGATCACCCCCGCCACGATCGGAACGACGCTGAACTTGGTCTTGCCAATAACGACGGGGAACGGGATCGTCTCGAAGAACCCGGGGCGAGGCTCGAACTTCAGGTTCACGAGGTACTTCTCGGCCGTGTCGAACCGGTAGCTCACCTTGTATTCGTTGTATTCGGACGCCACCGCCTTCGGCTGGTCGACGAAGCTCTCACCGCGCAGGAACTTCACCGTGCTGACCGACATCTCGACGGGCTTCTGGTACACCGCGCCGGTCATCGCGTGCTTGATGTAGGCGGAGACGCGTACGATGTCGCCCGGCTGCGGGTTCCCCGGGTAGATCGAGAACGTGACGTCGTAGCCCTCCGCCTCGGCGTCGATGACCATCGTGGGGATCTGCGGGTACTCCTCGTTGTACAGGTAGTGCGGCAGACCCAACTGGTGGTGGGCGTAGGCGGTTGACGCTAGCGATAGCGCGAGCGCGCTCAGGAGCAACACTCGCGGCGCCGAATGCTGAGGGCCTCTGGACGGCTTCGGTCGTGTGTGTGGGCGTTGCATCATGCGGCCGCCGGTGGGAAGATGCGGATCGCCTTCACGTCCTGTAGACACACTTCCTCGCACAGCCCGCAGCCTACGCACCGCTCCGCGTCGACCTTCGGGTGGCGCTGTTTCTCGAGGCGCACCGCGTTGACCGGACAGATCGTGTAGCACGCGCCACACACGCCCTGACGCAGGTACGGCAGACACAGCCGCTCTTCGATCACGGCCGTGCCCATCGCGACATCCTTCTTGGCCGCGACCGGCACGAGGACGCCCGTCGGGCACACGGTCGTGCATGCCAGACACAGGTCGCAGGCGATCTCGGACGCCACGATGTACGGCGTGTGTGCGCGCACGCCCTTCGCGTCGTCCGTGAAGAACTGGATGCAACCGATGGGACACGCCTGACCGCACAGCTCGCAGTTGATACAGCCAGCGAGGAGATCGTCCTCAGCAACGGCGCCCGGCGGTCTTAAGTAGTTGACGTCGGCATAGCCGAAGGACACCCGCGACGACCTCTGCACAGGCTTCATCCGCCGCGCGGTCAGCACCCCGGCAACGAGCCCCACCGTCGCTGTGACGAAGCTGCGCCTGTTCATCGCGCCGTGCCTCTTAGTGGTCCGCTGAGCTGGAACTTGAAGTTCAGCGCCCCCGGGTCGCAGGCGGAAACGCACTGCCCGCACTGGTCGCAGTCGGCCGTGAGCTCCGTCGTCATCGGGCGCAGGTCGTAAGGGCATATCGGGACGCAGTCGCCGCACCGGTCGCACGCGGAGTCGTTGCGCACGATGCGCAAGCGGCGAACCAAGGCGATGCCCGAATAGACCGCTCCGCCCGGGCAGACGTATCTGCACCACCACCGCTGGGACAGGATCAGCTCGAACAGGCACATCGCCGCCAGAATGAGGAGGCCGCTCCCGAACGCGCCGCCGTAGACCTTGTAGAACACCTCGCGGCTCAGGATGGCCGGCGGGTAGAGGAGCGACAGCACGGGGATGCCGACGATGAACGCGACGAGCAGCCCCACGCCGAGGACGACGTATTTCGTCTGCCGGCCGAACCGCACGTTGCGGACGTTGTAGCCGGTCTTCTTCAGCAAGCCACGCAGCTTGTCGTTGATCTCGAAGACCAGGTTCATCGGGCACATCCAGCCGCAGTAGGCTCTGCCCAGGATGAGTGTCACCAGCACAGGTAGCGCGATGGACAGGATCAGTGGCCAGTGAAACCGCGTGGCGGTCGTCGTTGATTCGAGGGCGGCGAGCGGGTCACTTACCTTGACGCCGAACACCTCGGCCGTCCACACGCTGCCTTTGACCTTGTGGCTGAGGTCCGCGGCGTCGTCGCGGTCCATCTCGCCGAACATCGTGTCGACGGTGGAGAGCATCGCGGAGTTCTCGATGCCGCGGTAGTCCTTCTGCTGCACCTTCACGCCGTAGTAGTTCACCATCGGCACGAGGACGACGAACGCCACGACCAGAACCTGTATCGAGCGCCGCGCGACCTGCATGGCTAGGCGCTCCTGTCTTCGAAGGGAATCACGCGGATCGCCTGCGGGTAGTGGTAGCAGATGCGCTCGCAGTTGCCGCAGCCGACGCAGTTCTCGGCGATGAGTATGGGTCGCTCGTACATCCCGATCTTCAGCGCCACATCTTGCAGCGGACATGCGCGGTAGCAGACGCCGCAGGTGCGCATGTTGTAGGAGTAGCAAAGGTTGGGATCGAGGACGGCCCGCCCCATCCTCACCTTCGCCTGTATGTCTTCGAGTTCACGCTCGACCGGCTGCAAGGTGCCAGAGGGGCAGAGGTAGCCTCAGAAG